>JAKDLC010000408.1 GCA_030453055.1 Nitrosospira sp. | reverse complement strand
GCGGGTGATTTTCCCGAGGATTATTCTGATAAATTATTGTTTATTATGAGACTTCTGCTCAATCCATGGGTTATCAGCGGATTCCTTGCTGCGTTCTTCGCCTCGCTGACATGGATGGCGGCAATGACAAAGCTGGAATTGCGCCATGCTTATCCCTTCATGAGCCTTAATTTTGTATTTGTTATCATTCTTAGCAGCCTGCTATTTCAAGAAACAATTACCCCGCCAAAAATTGTCGGCCTGAGTTTAATCATCCTGGGTATCGTCGTGGGGAGTAAAGGTTGAAAATCTGCATTTCGTGCGGCGCAAAGTTTACCGATTCAAACTGGCTGTGCCCCGCTTGCTTCTCGCGTCCGGGACAGGTGAACGGGTATCTCAGTTTTGCTCCGGAGGAAGCGCAATCCAATGAGGGGTTTCAGCCTCATCATTTTGCGGAACTGGCAGATGCCGAGGCGGGACACTTTTGGTTTCGCTCACGTAACCGCCTCATAATCTGGGCATTGCGCCACTTTTTTCCGGAGGCGAGGAATTTCCTGGAAATTGGATGCGGTACCGGCTTTGTGCTGTCGGGCGTGGCTGAAGCGAACCCGCAGCTGGAAATGAGCGGAAGCGAGATACATTCGGCAGGGCTGAACTATGCGGCGAACCGTGTCAAGCACGCTACGCTGTTCCAGATGGACGCGCGCGATATCCCGTTCGAGAACGAATTCGATGTCATCGGCGCATTTGATGTGCTTGAACACATTGAGGAAGATGAAAAAGTTTTGGCGCAAATGTTTCATGCCATATCGGCTGGCGGAGGCGTGATCCTCACGGTTCCGCAGCACCGCTTCTTGTGGAGCCAGCAGGATGAATATGCGTGTCATGTTCGCCGGTATGAAGCACAAGAGCTGCACGATAAGGTTGAACAGGCCGGATTCCGGGTGGAAAGCGCGACATCGTTTGTGTCTCTGCTGTTGCCGCTCATGTTCCTGTCACGGCTATCCAAGCGCAAACCCGTTGAGAATTATGATGCAGCACAGGAATTCAGGATCAGTGGACCAGCAAATAGGGTACTCGAAAGAGTGCTCGATCTGGAACGCATGATGATCCGCGCAGGAATCTCGTTTCCCGCAGGCGGATCCAGATTGATGATTGCCCGGAAACCAGCAGGGGCGCCAAGGGTGTCGGGGTCCTATGCAGATACCATTTAACAAACCCTACATGACCGGCAAGGAGCTGTGGTAGGTCAGCCAGGCTCATGCCAATGGGCATCTCGCCGGGGACGGAGTCTTCACCAAAAAGTGCAACGCATGGCTGGAACGGCGGATCGGATGTCGCAAGGCGTTGCTGACGCACTCCTGCACCGCTGCGCTGGAAATGGCTGCGATTCTTGCCAACATCCAGCCCGGTGACGAGGTCATCATGCCGTCCTACACTTTCGTCTCGACGGCCAATGCGTTCGTGTTAAGGGGGGGCGTGCCGGTATTTGTCGATATCCGGCCCGATACGTTCAATATCGATGAGACTCTGATCGAAGCCGCCATCACGCCGAGAACCCGAGCGATCGTCGCAGTGCATTACGCGGGAGTGGGCTGCGAGATGGATACCATTATGGCGATCGCAGACCGGCACGGCTTGCTGGTGATCGAAGACGCCGCGCAGGGAATCATGTCCACCTATAAGGGCCGGCCGCTGGGGAGCATCGGGCATCTCGGAGCATTGAGCTTCCACGAGACCAAGAACATCATTTCCGGAGAGGGAGGTGCTTTACTGGTAAATGATCCCCGTTTCGTGGAGCAGTCGGAAATAATCAGGGAGAAGGGCACCAACCGCAGTCTTTTTTTTCGCGGCCAGGTGGACAAATACACTTGGGTGGAGTTCGGTTCATCCTATCTTCCCAGCGAACTGATTGCCGCTTTTCTCTGGGCTCAAATGGAAGAAGCCGACGCCATCACCCGACGGCGCCTTGATATTTGGGATGCCTATCATAAGAATTTCAATGTCTTGGAAATGCAGGGCAAAATCCGCCGCCCTATTATCCCTTCCGATTGCACTCACAATGCGCACATGTACTATCTGGTATTGCCAGACCTGGACAAGCGCACTGCCTTCATCGCCGCTCTCAGGCAAAAGGAAATCGGGACGGTCTTCCACTACGTTCCGCTT
>JAKDLC010000407.1 GCA_030453055.1 Nitrosospira sp. | reverse complement strand
TGCGCCAGTTCGCCGGCTTGAGCAAGGACGTGGTGCTGGTGGGACAGGGTGCGAAGTTCGAGTTATGGGATGACGAAAAATGGAACCTGCAAATGGAAAATGCTCTCGCTTTCAAAGAGGGCGTCCCGCCGGAACTCGACGGTTTTGCGTTGTGATGTCGTGGTTGATGCTTACCTGCACACCACGGTTTTGCTGCATGAGGCGGTGGATGCACTGGCAATCACACCGGGAGGGACATACGTGGATGGCACTTTCGGCCGTGGCGGTCACAGTCGGCTGATATTGGAGCAGTTGGGAAAAAGCGGCAGGCTGATCGCATTCGACAGGGATCCGGCCGCGCTGGCGGAGGGTCAGACTATTCGCGATGTGCGTTTTTGCATGGTGCATAACAGCTTTTCACAGATACGGCAGGTATTGCAGCGGTTGAATGTAACCGGGGTGGATGGGGTGCTGCTGGATTTAGGGGTATCGTCGCCGCAACTTGAAGAAGCGCCGCGCGGATTCAGCTTCCGGCTGGATGGGCCGCTCGATATGCGCATGGATACCAGCCAGGGACAGACAGCTGCGGAATGGCTTGCCGTCGTTTCAGAAGCTCGTCTGGAAGAGGTGATAAGAAACTATGGCGAAGAACGGTTTGCTAAACAGGTTGCAAGAGCGATTGTTGCGGCAAGAGCGCGACAGCCTCTTGTCACCACGCTGCAGCTTGCCGCGATCGTGGCGGCAGCCGTGCGCTCGCGCAAACGCGAGCGGGAAAACAAACAGAACCCGGCGACGCGCACTTTTCAGGCTATACGGATTTATCTCAATCAGGAGCTCGAGAAATTGTCGCTGGCCTTGCCGCAATGCGTGGAGGTATTGAATCCCGGAGGGCGGCTCGTGGTGATCAGTTTTCACTCATTGGAAGACCGGACAGTGAAGCGTTTCATGCGCGAATCGGCGAATCCCGATACGTTGCCCCGAGGGCTGCCGTTGCGAGCAAAAGAGGTGCAGCTTTTGAGTCGCCATAAATTGCGTTTGGTGGGCAAGGCGATGCGTCCCGGCGCAAACGAAATTGCAGTCAACCCCCGGGCCAGAAGCGCGGTGATGCGGGTGGCGGAACGAGTCGCCGCGGCATAGCGGAAAGCCCGCTATTGTGGCGTTTCGGGTTAATGAGAGACGGATGTGATCAGGATAAATATTTTTTTGATTTTGATCCTCATCGCCTGCGCGCTGAGTGTTGTGACTTCACAGCACAAGGCGCGCAAGCTTTTTGTGGAGCTCGAAAAAGAACAGGAGTTGGCGGGACGGCTTGCGGTGGAATGGGGACAATTGCAGCTTGAACAAAGCACTTGGGCGACGCATGCGCGCATTGAGAAAGTCGCGACGGGACAACTAAACATGCACGTGCCGGATGCATTCCGCGTTCAGATTATTCCTTTGTCCAATCCCGCCGATTCCGCCAATTCCATCAACCCGGCCGATTTTGTGGAAGCGCCCAAACCATGACGCCCAAACACGCACCGCGTATCGTCTTGCCTACGGGACGCTCACGTTTATTGGCTGCAATTTTACTGCTGGGATTGGCCGGACTGACAGCGCGTGCCGCCTATTTGCAGGGAATGAACAACGGCTTTTTGCAGCAGAAGGGCGAGTCGCGTTTCAGCCGCGTGCTCGAAATGAGCGCTCACCGCGGGATGATTACCGATCGACATGGTGAACCGCTCGCAATCAGTACGCCGGTGGAATCGCTATGGGCGAGTCCGCAGGGCACGAATGCGACACCGGAACAATTAAAGAAACTGGCCAGCCTGATCGAGATGGATGTCGAAGAAATTCGCAAGCGTCTCAATGCGCCACAGCACGGTTCGCGACGCGATTTTGTCTACCTGAAGCGCCATTTGTCGCCGGATATCGCGGCCAAGGCGGTCGAACTCAACATACCGGGCGTGTTTCTTAAACGTGAATTCCGCCGTTATTATCCGGCCGGGGAGTTGACAGCCCACATGCTGGGTTTTACCGACGTGGACGATAAGGGACAAGAGGGAATCGAACTGGCCTGGCAAAATGAGCTCGCGGGGAAATCCGGGAGCCGGCGCGTCATCCGGGATCGCAAAGGACGTATCGTCGAGGATGTGGAAAGTATCCGGGCGCCCCAGGCAGGTACTAATCTGG
>JAKDLC010000406.1 GCA_030453055.1 Nitrosospira sp. | reverse complement strand
CCCAGCTTGCACCTAGCCAAGCTCCCAGAAGGCTCCCCGCCAGCAGATTGACGATAACCGGCCAATGCGCTGCCACAATGCTAAGCGGCACCGTGTCCGTACGGAAGAGAAGCGCCGCGGCGACGACGACGAGGCTCATGGCCTTGTTCAGGATAATCGCCTGCAGCGCGGCGAAGCGAAAAACGCCAATCAGCAAGGGTAAGCGAAATTCGGCTCCACCCAGGCCGATTAACCCACCAAGGGCACCGATAATGGCGCCGCCACCAAAGGCGGCAAGCGGATTTGTGGTTTTTCCTACTGAGGCGGCAACGGGGTCACCCATATGTATCCTCGATACAGTTACTTGGCTATGCTGGCTAAAGAAAGCCTGCCGCCGTATGCGGGTCAAACCAAAACTCTGGCGCTGTCAGCTGCTGGAGCTGCGCCAGCTCATCCGCGAGCGTTTGTGCCATTACGGCTTCCATGCGCCGGAAGCTCCCGAGAACGGCACCTCCCGTCTCGGTGAGCCGAACTCCGCCGCCCGCTCGCTTTTCCTGGAAATCACGACAGGTTCGCCAAAATAGCCGTTCAGCGTGTCGATGAGAAGCCATGCGCGTTTGTAGCTCGGTAGTCAGTTATAACCTGCACATGGAGAGCAAGAGAAAGGGGACCCTCGAAGCCCGGTTTAAGATGGTCTTTTCGACATTCAACCGAGAGCAGTAGGAGGTATCCCCTTATGAGTAAGCATACATACCGCGCCGTAGAATTTCAGCGGCTGGACTGGGCCGATCTACGCCAGCGGATCGGCGGTGAGCGAGTTGTTCTGGCGGTGGATGCTGCCAAGACAGGATTTGTCGGCTCGTTGATGCTGGAATCGCGGCAAACGCTGACGACTCTGAAGTGGTCGCACCCGTGGGATACACGGGCGTTTGTGGCATGCGTGGAATCGCTCGAAGCGCCAGTTGAAGTGGTGATGGAACCCACGGGCACCTACGGTGATGCGGTGCGACGCTGCCTGCGCGAGGCGGGCTTTGGCGTTTACCGGATCGCGGGCAAGCGGGTATCGGACGCCAAGGAAGTCTACGACGGGGTGGCGAGCCTGCATGATGGCAAATCGGCGTATGTTCTGGGCCGGTTGCACCTGGAAGGTGTTTCCAGCGAATGGGTGGAGGCGGACGCGCGGCGGCGCACGTTGCATGCGTACGCGAATGAACTCAGCCACTACTGCAAACGTAAACAGCAAGCATGCAATCGCATCGAGGCCCTGCTGGCGCTGAGCTGGCCGGAATTCGAGTCGATCATGGGCTTGCAATCGGTCAGTGGCCTACGACTGCTGGCAAGCCACGGCACGCCGGCGGCCGTGGCCGCCGATGCGGATGGCACCGGGGCGCAACTGCGCCGGGTCGGTGGTCACTGGCTGGCGGAGGCCAAGATCGAAGCATTGCTCGCCAGTGCCGCCACGAGCGTAGGCGTGCCGTTGGTGGCAGCCGAGGCCGAACAACTGCAAGGTCTCGCGGATGAAGTCCTTGCCATGCAGCGGCAATGTCGGCGCCTGGAGCGCCTGATCGGCGCCCAGGCTGGCGAAGACGAAGGGCTCAAACAGCAGGCGGCCGCGGTCGGGGCCGTCACCGCCATGGTTCTCTACGCCGCGTTGGGGCACCCGCAGTCCTATCCCAACGCTGGCAGCTACGCCAAGGCCGCTGGGTTGAATCTCAAGGAACACTCCAGCGGCAAATTCAAAGGCCAATTGCACCTGACCAAGCGGGGCCCGAGCGTGGTGCGGTTCTATCTGTACTATGCCGCCTTGCGCCTGATTAGCCAACTGGGGCCGGCGCGGCGCTGGTACGAGGTCAAGGTAGCCCGTGACGGCGGCTGCCGGCGCAAGGCGATCACGGCGCTGATGCGCAAGCTAATTAAGGCTCTGTGGCACGTCGGCCAGGGTGCGGCCTTTGACGAGGCCCTGCTATTCGATGACAGCACCTGGCAGGCCGTGGCCTGATCGGGTTAATGGCAATTCGTTATGAAGCGCGAATACACAATGCGACTTGAGCCCGCGACGAACCATCGGCGCCCGCGGCGAGCGGCCCCGGGCAACGCCGGCGTTACCGGGGCTACGTACCCGCGGTTGCCGGCCCAGGCCGGTCGGCTCGACCGCGCAGCGCCCGCCCTGGGGGGCCCCCCCCACCCCCCACCCCCCCCCCCCGCGCG
>JAKDLC010000405.1 GCA_030453055.1 Nitrosospira sp. | reverse complement strand
GAATCCCTGCGCGTCGACATGGCTGCGCTGCATGACGCGGGCGTGATCGGCAAGGTGACTATGCGCGAGTTCGATGCGATCTGCCCGCCACCCGTGCGGGCGTTCAGCGCGGTGGACATCAAGCGCCTGCGCGAGGCGTTGAAATTCAGCCAGCCGGTGTTCGCGCATCACCTGCACACTACAGCCTCGACGGTGCGCAAATGGGAGCAAGGCGACACGCATCCCACAGGGCCTGCGCTCAAGCTGCTCAACATCATCGCCGACAAGGGACTGCAAGCGATCCTTTGATCGAAGCGAACAGATTCTCGCCGGGATCACTATTGATTAACCCTAAATCCGGTAGTTGGACGGGGTGAAGTGTGCGGTTTCTGGGGTGCAGGGCAAGGCGCAACGACGCGGAATGGTCGTTCCATTCCAAGGAGTTGCAACGCAGCCATGCGCCGCAAAAACCGTGCAATTCACCTCGTAGCGGCCTCACCCGGAAGGTGAGCCTCAAACAATACGAAATATTGTTATTAATCATGATTCTGATCTATTAGATGAGCGGTCAACTACCGGATTTAGGTTAACTACATCCGCTCTATATATTCACCGCTGTCGGTGTTGATTTTGATCTTTTCTCCTTGCAGGACAAATGGCGGAACCATGACAACCAGTCCTGTCTCCATGGTGGCGGGCTTATAAGAGCTCGTGGCTGTGGCGCCTTTGAGGTTGGGTTCGGTATCGGTAATGGTCAACACTACGCTGGCCGGAAGCTGAACGCCGATGGCGCGTTCGTTGTGGAAATTGACTTGCACGTCGGTGTTCGGCAGCAGGTATTCATACTGGCCTTCGAGGAATTCCTGCGACAGGCTCAATTGCTCGTAGTTTTCCTTATCCATGAAGATATAGTTGCTACCCTCCAGGTAGAGATACGTCATATCGCGCGGCTCGACAAAAGCACGTTCCACTTTGTCTTCGGTACGTATGCGCTGATTGGTTTTGGTGCCGGCTTCGATGTCTTTCATCTCCACTTGCATGAACGCTCCGCCTCGGCCCCCGACATGGACGTGGTAACATTTCAGCACACGCCAGATGCGTTTGTCCCACTCGATCAGGTTGCCGACGCGAATTTCTGTTGCAAGAACTTTAGCCATCATTTTTCCCTGAATCAAAGACCACGCATTTTACTATAAAAGGCCGTGTAACCCCATGCAATCCACGTTCTCGGCAGATTGCCGTCAATGCCGGCGCTTATCGGCGTTTATGGACGAAGTCAAGCGCCGTCATCCCGATTATCACGCCCGTCCCGTACCCGCGTTCGGCGACGCGGCGTCCAGGTTGCTCGTCATCGGTCTGGCCCCCGGGATGCATGGTGCAAACCGCACCGGCAGACCTTTTACGGGCGATTTTGCGGGAATTTTGTTATACCGGACGTTATATAAATTTGGTTTTGCCAGTCATGAGGGGTCTGCTTCCACCGGAGACAATTTGCGGCTCCTGGAATGCCGCATCACTAACGCCGTCAAATGCCTGCCGCCGGGAAACAAGCCCGAGCCCGGAGAAATCCGCCAATGTAATGGATATCTCGCTGCTGAAATTGCCGATTTCAAGGAAGGAGGGGGTGTTGCGCTCCTTGCTCTCGGTGCGATCGCCCATCAGGCGGCGCTCATGGCCCTGGGGCTCAAGCTCAAGGCTTTCCCCTTTACCCATGGCGCAATTCATGCATTGCCCGGTGAGTTGGCGCCCGATGGCTTGAAAACCGGTGGCTTGACGTTATATGACAGTTATCATTGCAGTCGCTACAATACTCAGACCCGACGACTGACTACTGATATGTTCGAGCAAGTATTTGCAAGAATTCGTGCTGATTTCGCTGCTGCCGGGGTTGGCCTTTAATTTGCCGACTCGACTGGCAACTCAGCGGACGCTTCAGCAACAGACCGCAAACCAAACGGAAACCAAACGGAAACCAAACGGAAACCAAACGGAGATCAAGTCATGCCCTATGTCAATATTCGTATTGCGGGCTCCCTGAGCCGCGAACAGAAGAAGCAGATTGCCCAGGAAATCACCGACACGCTGGAGCGCGTTGCGCATAAACCGAAGTCCTACACTTATATCGCTTTCGATGAACTGCCCGATGAAAATTGGGCCATAGCAGGTAACTTGCTGGGTGAGGGGGATTAAACCTAAATCCGGTAGTTT
>JAKDLC010000404.1 GCA_030453055.1 Nitrosospira sp. | reverse complement strand
AAAATTCCCATACGAAACAAAAGACCCGCAAGGGCGCGCGTCAATTTATGAAACATCCGGGTTAAGCATTTTCTGGCAGTCTAAGTATTGACCGATCAGGCGTCAACCCGGCGGGTGGACGTTCAGAAGTTTTTCGGTGCCAGTGTAGTGAGTCAGAGATATCACTACACTAGATTCCGGCGCCGCCGTCAAACATCTCATTGCGTGTCTGCGCCTGTGAGATGACGCTGCCGGGCGGAATGCTGCGCGTGAGCCAGACGTTGCCGCCGATGGTCGAACCGCGGCCAATGGTGATGCGGCCAAGAATGGTGGCGCCAGCGTAGATGACGACATCATCCTCAACGATGGGATGCCGCGCATTGCCTTTGACCAGTGCACCATGCTCATCCACCGGAAACCGCTTCGCGCCGAGGGTCACAGCCTGATATAGCCGCACGTGTTCACCAATGATGGCGGTTTCACCGATGACGACTCCGGTGCCATGGTCAATAAAAAAACTGCCGCCAATCTCTGCACCGGGATGGATTTCGATACCTGTGGCGGAATGCGCAATTTCGGAAATCATGCGAGCGATCAATGGAACGCCGAGACGGTGCAGTTCATGGGCGAGGCGATAGTGCGTGATGGCGGTAATGCCCGGATAACAGACTAGCACTTCGTCGATGCTTCTCGCGGCCGGGTCTCCCTCGTAGGCCGCGTAAATATCGCTGTCGAGCAGACCGCGTATAAGCGGCAACCGTTTGGCGAATGCCTGGGTAATGGCGGAAGCCTGTTCGCGATCCGCGTCGCTTGCCGCTTCCAACCCGGATACGAAGCATAATTCACGGCGCACCTGTATCAGCAGTTCCCGGAGTGTCACATCCAGTGTGTGCCCAACGTAATAATCGACGCTCTCATTGGTGAGTTCCGGTAAGCCCAGACGGTTCGGAAACAGCACGGCACGTAGTCCATCCGTGATTCCGGCGAGGACCTTGCGGGAGGGAAGCTTCGGCGGTCTGTCGCGCCGCTGCCGGCTTTCGAGCGATTCCAAACGTAAGGTACGCAACTCGGCAACAATCGTATCGATGTCCGGCCCCGTATCCTGCAACAGTGAGTGGTCCTTTTTAAACTTGTTTGTCATTATGTCATTAATCCCTGAGAGTCGAACACGTCCTCGAACAGACTGGAACTCAAGTAACGTTCGCCAGAGTCCGGAAGAACGACGACGATGATTTTTCCGGCATTTTCCGGACGCCGGGCATAGCGTGCCGCCACCGCTACGGCGGCGCCGCATGATATCCCGGCGATAATCCCCTCCTCGCGTGCAAGACGGCGTGCGTAGAGCACGGCTTCCTCATTACTGACCTGATCGATTTCATCCACGAGCGAAAGATCCACATTCTGCGGGACAAAACCCGCTCCGATTCCGGGAATTTTGTGCGGCGCCGGCTTCAGCGGTTCACCGGCGCGCTGTTGGGTGAGTACCGGACTAGCGGATGGTTCAACCGCGACCGAAATGATCGCTTTCCCCTTGGTCTTCTTGATGTAGCGTGAGACGCCGGTGATGGTGCCCCCGGTGCCCACACCGGAAACAAAAATATCGATACCGCCATCCGTGTCGTTCCAGATTTCCGGCCCTGTGGTTCGCTCATGGATGGCCGGGTTGGCTGGGTTCGTGAACTGCTGGAGCAACACATAGCGGTCAGGTTCGGAGGCGACAATCTCCTCCGCTTTCGCTATCGCGCCCTTCATGCCGCGCGCCCCTTCCGTCAGAATCAATTTTGCGCCGTAGGCAGCTAGCAGTTTGCGACGTTCCAGGCTCATGGTTTCAGGCATGGTCAACGTCAATGATATGCCGCGCGCGGCCGCAACCGATGCCAGCGCAATGCCGGTGTTGCCGCTGGTCGGCTCCACGAGTTCCTTTCCGGGGCCGAGCAGTCCACGGTATATCGCATCCTCGATCATTGCCGTGCCGATGCGGCATTTCACGGAATAAGCGGGGTTACGCCCTTCGATCTTGGCCAACACGGTCGCTGGCGCGCCATCGGTAACACGATTGAGCCGAATGAGCGGAGTATGGCCGATGGATTGCGAGTTGTCCTTGAACCAACGTGACATTCTACGGTTCCTTCATTATCCTAAATCCGGTAGTTGGACAGGGTGAAGTGTGCGGTTTTTGGGGTGCAGGGCAAGGCGCAACGACGCGGAATGGT
>JAKDLC010000059.1 GCA_030453055.1 Nitrosospira sp. | reverse complement strand
AATAGGCATACCAATAAAATCAATGAGTTACGAGCGAAGTCCGACAGGCTCCTAGCGATATCAAGCCGATTAAGCCAGAAGCGATCCTGCCTAGCAGCCTGTCGGACTTAAAGGAAATCGGCTGCAAAAGCGTCTGGCCGGTCCATATTTCGCCGCTTTTTTGGCCAATAGAACAACTATTGGCCTTCAAAATCGTCAAAATCTGTCCTCGCCCAGTCACTTTTTCGCTTCGATTCTTCAAGTCCGACAGGCTGCTAGAGCAAAGTGGGCTAAGCTAATTCGAATCTTTCCTCTCGAGAACGGATTGCCCTCGTTCGCATCCTTCATTCAACCGGGCTCCGCGCCGCAAAGGCTTTAGCGCGCACCAGGATAGCGAGAAAAAAGAACATCAGAAACTGGACTGAAGCGGCGTCAATAGCATCACGATTGTAAATGAGTCCGCTTAATATCAGGAAAAGGCCGATGCTCGAGCACTCGACCCCGGCACGCAAGTGAATCGGCAAATCTTTCCGGCGTGCCAGTCGGTAGCTTTCAAGTGTACCGAGAAAAAGAATTCCCACGAAGGACGCCAAACCTAAAAGCCCGACGTCCCAAAGCAAAGTGCTGACAGTCGATGTATCAATACGAAAGCGATGATTTCGTGCTACTTCGCCCACTGCAAATGAACTATCGCCCCGACTGGATCCTAGCCCATGCCCGAGCACCATTCGGATCGGATCAGATAAATCATGCTGTTCCCACCAGAAAACCGCGGAAGCGGTCCGCCCTATTTCCTGTGTTTGTGCGCTGAACTTGTCTGGGTCAAAAAAATAAGTGATCTGTTTTTCATAGACTTCTGCATATTCGGTAGCGCGGTCACCGTCGTAGTACATCGTTTTATATGCGGCGGCAATGCCGCCCACAAGAACTGTAAACCCCAGCATAAAACCCAGGAAGGCAAACGGACGGTTGCGAATTTCGCGGGAAAACACAAGGAAGCCGACTACGATCAGCCATAAAATTACGGCCTTTACCTCAGCAAAGAACACTGAGGGAAGTGCAAGGACACAAATCAAGCCCAAACGGGAAAGGCTGATCTCGCGGGTACGCCATGCAATCAGAGAGAACGCAACAGCTATAGTGATAAAAAGCGCCATGGAAGCCGAGTGTCCACCAAGCAGGCCGCCGCCAAAAGTGCCTGATATAGCGTCCCAGCTCAAGCCGGCAGCACCGCCCGCGTTGGATAATCGACTTGCGACAAAAAATTTCTGATACAACACCACCGGTAATTGCATACAAGCGACAATTACCACTGCCTTCCAAGTAATTGCGGTAGTTGTATCGAAAGACCGCACAGCAAGAAAGGCGAGCAGTACACCCCACATGAACAGATAGTTTTTGAGAGCGACAACTAATTGCGCTAGAGGTGGGAAGTTAAACCCGACCGAAGCAATCATAGTGAGGAAGTAAACTACCAAGGGTACAATGAACCACGGGTGTTTCGTGTGAATGTTAGCCACGAAATTTTTTTCGGTCGGCTGTGTCCACTGCATGAGGGCGCGCAAGCCGAGTATCAAAGCCAGCAGATAGGGTATCCAATGGGCTTGGGATATTCCAAAAAAATACTCTACCGCGCCAGCAATCACAGTTGCGAGAAAAAGTTCCAGAGTTGTGACCCAGTGCAGTGGTGCTGTCATAGCCGCTATCGCACCCACCACCGCTACCATCAGCAAGGCAGCAGCCAGAGGCAGTATTGCGCATAACCAGCCGACTAGCATGGCGAAGACACCGAATAACAAGGAAATGAGGACGGTACTGTGAGCTGGAAAACGAGCTTGAAGCATTTGGTTGAAGCCTGAAGAGATTGGAGTGAATGGGTAACTCAAAAAGTACGCTGCCGGACGTCCGAATAAGTCGATCCGGTTTCCTTGCGAAGCAGAACCAATGCGCTCTTGCCCATTTGCACGAGCTTGGGAACATCCGGCAGCTTCTTCAGGGCCCTAATAAAGTATAAAGTAGGGTTTTTGAACGTAGTCTCGCTTCTGAGCCCGATGCTGACGCCACAATCCACGAAAAGGCGCGGCACAATTATGCAGATCGTGGGATCCGACGTTCATGAGCGGTGACTCGAAACGGCACGCTTGCAAACATCCTGGGATATATACTCATCGCACCAGACCGTAGAGTTCAGAATTGCTGGCCTGGTAAAAACGCTTGAACAGCGAAGAGCGACGCTTTATTCCAAACTCGGCAAGGTAGGCACCATCTTGACCGGTGATGACGGTAATAAGTGCGATTTTCTTTGCGGGCTCGGTGAAGTTAGAGATTGCCATTTAACTTTTGCCTATATTCGGGTGTCAAAGCACCGAGCATCTGATCCGCAAATCGGACTTGCATATCGTACGCATTGGCTGCATCCGAGTCGATGGAGGAGACCCGAATCAGCATACCATCAGGAATTTCGCCGTTCAGACCGTAGCGCATCTCCGCAAGCTTCTTCTGAATGCCACTTCTCACTACGCGGTCGCCAATCGTTGTCCAGTAGGTAACGGGTTCGTCGCGGGAGCCCAGATTGGTCAGGATACGGGTTACCGGAATCGAGCCGCTTGCAGTTGCCAGGATGCCGGCTTGCTTGTCTTTGAGTGAAAACCCCTGAGCCGGATAGCAAACCTCCGGATAATGTGTTTGCATGGCGTCTCTCTGGTCATCTCCATAGGCAACCGCTAGCTTGATACGGTAACCTTCAGCGTTCACGTTAGTGCGGCTAAGCGTCTGGGTATAGATTTTATCGATCATCTCCTGCTGTTGCGGATCGACGATTCGCGCCGAACTCTGCCGTTCTTCGCGCCAATCGCCAAATGTACGCGGTATCATCGTCTCCAGATCGATGGCGGGACCTTGTTCGGCGATCTTATGAGTCGGACGCAATGCGAGAGCAAGGCCGGAGGCGGCGAGCATAAGCGCAAGTAAAATGGTGTTCCTGACCCAGATATTCATCGTTTTCATGCTGCACTGGCAGCATTACCATGGCCACGCCGTAGCCGTATGCCAACTTGCAGAAGTGAATCCACTCCAATAATCAGCAGGAGCGCACTGAGAAACAGCACCATGCCTGCAAAGCCATGCAAGAAACCCTGTCCCGCTTCATCGCCAAAATGGTAGGTGATCAGTGTCAGGACCATTACACGTATGACATTGGCGGTAAAAGAGATAGGTACGATCAGGATAGCTAGGGCAATGTTGCGAAATAGTGAATCGTGCCGAATGATATTGAGGTAGAGCAGACCCAATGCTTCAAGCGTGAATAGCGTATGCAGGCCGGCACAGGCATCCGCCACCAGCAGCTTGTATTGCCCGATTTGGAGGATGACGCCGGTGCGAGCGATAGGGTAACCTGCCCAGAAAAGTATGTTCTCGGCTACGTACGAGACAGCCATTTTCATCGGCATTGTCAAGGCATCCACTATCGCGCCGGGCAGCGGAATCATGAAAAGCATGAAAAAGAGCGGGAACCACTGTGCCTTGAGCGCGGCGCTGCCGCGCATGAGCAGGAGGATAGCCGCGAGCAGCCAAATGACCGAACCAATCTCGAAAAGCAGAATATCTTGCGAGCGGCCGATGATATAGAGCAGCAGACCGAAAATAAAGATGGGCCAGCCGGCTGAAGGGGCGTTAGGCCGGCCGTCACTCGCGCGGCACATATCGGGCCACTTACGGTAAATGAGCCAGCAGGCGATACCAAGTACGATAGGACCGTGAGCTTGCTGGTCGGTACCCCAGATACCGCGGAAGAGATCCACCAGGCTGGGTAAATACAGTACGGTTAGGCCTGCAATAACAGGCAACCAGATAAGCAGCCGGTTGGGCCAATCTTTCGGCTGGCCTGCTTGAACGTTGACTGTCATTGGAGAGTTAATGCTCATTTTGATTTTACAAAGAGCGAAATCTTGGTACCGCTGGGCTGATCTGGCTGTGGATGTGGCGGACAGCATCGTGGATACGGCTGCCTGAGGCTCCCTCCTCCTTCATTTCGTTGCTCAGAAATCGTTTAGCGCCGAGCCCACGATCGTGGTGCCGGTCTGCTGAAGGCTACGGGTTAACTGCGTTATTTCTTGCATCGAGCTATGGTTTTTTCGAGCCAGCACGAGGGCGGCGCCAGCGCGTGCGGCGATGGTTTGGGTCTCGGCACATTCCCTGGCAGCCGGGGTGTCGATAATGACAATGTCAAAATCGTGAGTTAGCGTTTGTAACAACTGGGCGAAGCGCGGCCGGCCGAGCAGTTCTTGCGGATTGGGTGGCACCGCGCCGGCTGGTAATACGGAAAGCCCCGGCAAGGGGGACACGTGAGCGATCGCCTCGGTACCAATGCGCCCGGCAAGCATACCGGAAAGACCGGCATTATTGCCGAGTTTGAATAACTCATACTGGCGCGGCATACGCATGTCGGCATCGATGAGCAGGGTGCGCTCGCCAAGCTGCGAGAAAACGATGGCCAGGTTGGCGGCAATGAAGCTGCGCCCCTCTCCGATAGCAGGACTCACGATGGCCAACGTGTTGGCGTTGTGACGCGTCTCGGCGTCGAACCAGCGCAGCATAAGCTGGCTGCGCAACGCGCGCAAGTTCTCAACCACTGGACTAAGCGGCTTATAGGCGGCTACAAGCTGGTCGTTAAGGCTATTATCGCCCACGGGGAGGTAGAGATTATTGAACTGGCGGGAGAGGGCGAAGCGAATGTCGTCTTCCGTGAGCAGGCCCAGCTCGATGGCGGTATCGCCAAAACGCTTGCCCTGCTCTATTTGCAGCCGCAGAATTCGTTCGGCGTTTTCAGAGGAGAGACGTCCGGTATCGACAAGGATGGCCCCTATCGAGCTGTCGCTGCCAATGACGGCTTGGGCTCTACCAAAAAACGCTGGTTCGCCGGGATTCGTGGTCTGACTTCGCTTAATGGTTGGAACGCTGCCGCTTACGGGTTTCATGGCTTAATCCGGTTGATGTTCAGGAAGCTTCCGCTCCGAGCGCTCGGCCAGGTGCTTTAAGACGAGGAAATCTGCCTGGGAGCTTGCGACGGACGGATGATGGCGATGCCGCGGATGGAATGATCGCAAGTACGGGCAGATCCATGACCTCGAAGAGATCTTCCACTGAGCGCACTCGACGGTTGCGAAGTTCAAGCATTAATGCGACGCCCACTCCGAGTAGTGTGCCGAGAAAGATTGAGATCAGCACATTGAGCAGAGTCCTGGGCCTCGAGGGTTCGATCGGTATGGAGGCTGGGCTAAGCATGGCGATGTTCGTCTGAACAGAGAGACTCTCAAGCCGGGTCTGAGCGGAACGCTGGCTCACGCCTTCAAAGGTGCGCTGAGCAGCTTCGACATCGCGCTTCAGCACGCTCACTTGATCACGCTGCCGGTTGAGCTCAAGCACACGTTTTTTCTGGCTTTCCATCGCCTCCAGCAACTCTTGCTCCTTCTGTTTGCCAACCTCGTACGCTGTACCGATACTATCCTGAATCTGTCGAATCTCACTTCCGAGCTTGTTTCTGAGCGATGCAAGTTGGGATTGGGTGCTCCTGGTTTGCGGGTGGTTTCTGCCGAGATTGATGCTGCTTTCCTGAAGCTTGGCGTCAAGGCGGGCAATGTCCGCCTTGAGGCTGTTGATCAATGGGTTCTGCATCACCTCAAACAGCGTTTCGGAGTTACCGGCGGATTTACGCTTGCTGCTGCTGTCGGAAGTTTGTGCCTGCACCATAGTGAGTTGCGTTGAAAGTTCGTTGAGCTTGGCAATTTCAAAATCGAGGCGTTCCTCGGTCGCTATAATGCCGGTTTCCTGCTGCTGTGCAGAGAGTGCCGCTTGGGCTTTCTCCAGATTCTCGCGCACCGCTCTGGTCTGGTCTTCAAACCACGCTGCAGATTGCCGGGAGGGCGCGACCTTGAGATCGAGGTTGACGTCGATGTAGGCCTGCGCAAAGGCGTTGGCCACGGCTGCGGCAAAACCGGGCTCGGCCCCGCTGAATTCGATGTTTATGACATTGCTGTCGCGCGAAGGCCTGACAGAAAGTTTTTTCTTTAGCAACTCAGCCAGCCAGGCCGTTAATTCTCCTTCACCACCGGTCGCTTCCATCCATTGCTCCCGGATAGCAGGGCTCTCATCCATGCGCAGCAGTTTTACCACGCGTTGCGCCACGCGGTCACTGTTGATGACATCCACTTGCGTGGCCATATAGCTGGGCGCCACAAGGCCGGGCAGTACCATGCCGGCTATAGGATCAGGTGATCTGACGTCGATCACTACCGCGGCGCTGGCGGTGTATTCCTTGGGCAGCAGCAGGCTGACCACAAGGGTGGTGGCCACGGTAACCAGTAGCGTGAGGATCACCACCTTGTAGCGCGCTCGAAGGATAAGCAGAAATTGTTGAAAAGTCATGAGAGGCCTGCGTTCTCAGAAAATACTTTCGCGTACGTAAATTATGTCGTTGGGTTGTACGACATCGGTCATTTCCGGTGAGATTTTCTCTACGCCGCCCTCGGCGTTTTTCCGGTGCAGGCGCAATCTCCATTCGCTACCG
This sequence comes from Nitrosospira sp., assembly GCA_030453055.1. Classification (GTDB taxonomy): domain Bacteria; phylum Pseudomonadota; class Gammaproteobacteria; order Burkholderiales; family Nitrosomonadaceae; genus Nitrosospira. Next base: position 3,017 of record JAKDLC010000059.1, on the reverse strand, counting down.
CGTGTGGTGGGGCCGCCTCCCTGAGCCAAGGCTTGCATGACGGTCATTCCGCGTTCGATACGATAGGCGCCAGGTCGCTGTGCTTCGCCGTAGATGTAGAAAACCGGCGCGCGATGCACGTAGATCGTGTCCCCACCGGCGAGAAGGATATCTTCCTCCGATTTTTCGCCGAGATAAAGGGCGGGTATATCGATCACTTTACGGAAAGGCTTGCCGTCACGCAAGCCTGTGACGATGGCAAAGTCATCACCCTCGGTCCTGACCCCCCCCGCAATTGCGAGCATGTCGCTGACCCGGCTGAGAGTGTCGAGCGGAAAGCGCCCTGGCCGGTTGACCTGGCCGAGCACGCTCACCTGGTTGCCCCGCATTTGCACGAGAACGATGTTGACCTGCGGTTGCCGAACGAAGCCGCCATTCTTGAGCGCGGCGGCAATCTTCTTTTCCGCGGCGCCAATAGCGAGGCCGCCGACTTCAACACCGCCGATCAGCGGAAAAGTGATGGAACCATTCTCGGACACACGGGTTTCCGTCATGAGATCAGGGTTCTGAAAAACGTAGATGCGCAGAACGTCTCCGGGGCCAAGCGGGTAATCAAGATTGTCCTCCGCGGAAACATTCATCGCTAATAAAGCAAAGAAAAAAGTTAGTGTCCGAGTCAGTGCTTGGGTCATGGATGTCAGCTTTCCTTATGCATTTCAGTCAATTGAAAAAAATTCTACTTCAAACCCGCAACACCTTTTTCAACGGCAATGTCAGCGGCGGATTTTGACTCACCGGCGTCTGTGGCGCGCCCAACCGCCTGAGCCGCTGGGGCAGTGGGCGCTGGAGCAGCAGCCACCGGGGGTGCAGCGCTTGGGTCGGCATTAGCGAATTCACCCATGTAGGTAATGTTGGCTTTCGCCTTGAGCCCTTTGAGTTCTTGCCTGGCTGCTTCTGATGCGCGCTGGTTACCGAGAAATCGCTGAATGCGCGGTAGCGCAACGGCCTCCGATATCGGCACCGACTGCGCAGCGGCAAGTCGCATCAGCGTAATGGATTGGGGATTCTCTATAACCAAGCCTTGCCCGACTTTGAGCGGATGTATTTTAGGCAGCAGTTCAAGCGGGATCTGTTCGGCTGGACGCGTAGCGGTGCCGCCGGCAAATTTGATGCCTTTACCCTTAAGCCAGGTGGCGATATCCTCCATCGATTTGCCTGATTCCAACATTCCGCGTAGCTCATCGGCCACCCCGGCGGTTGCGGGAAGTACGATTTCATGGATATTGTATATGCGGCGCTCGGCAAAAAGTTGAGGATGTTCAGTGTAGTACTTCTTTGCTTCCTCGACAGTCGGCTTGGCCAGCGCCGCGGTGACCTGCTCGATATAGGCACGGGCGAGGATTTCACGACGCGCGTTTTCAATGGCCATGAGAACGTCGGGCGAACGATCGAGTTTCTTCTCAATGGCCTGTTCTACTGCGAGTTCCTGATCGACGAGTCTGTCGAGAATGTCGCGGCGAACCTTTTGCGCTGCTTCAGGCGTATTGGCGCCGGCGTTCGTGCGGCTAAGGATGTAATTGATCTGGTGAACCGAGACTTCTCCGGAATTGACCTTGGCGGCAATCTGGCTGGCCGGCTTTTCGGCCTCCTTGCGATCGCAGGCGACAAGCCCAAGCGCAAGTGATACGAACAGTGCCGGGAATACTGATTTTTGACGGATGGGCTGCATATATACCTGTATCTTGATACCTTGGATGGAAAAATGTCGGCGCCACAAGACTCCGGAATTTAAACAATACGCCGGCAACCAATCCGCTGATCGAGACAACACGGTCTCGCCACCGAGCCATCCAGGCGCGAATTCATGAAACATCCGGTTAGGCGCGCAGCGTGACGTCTTTGTGACTTGACCTCATGGCGGTTGGTATTCAGACGCAAAAAATAAAACGATAAATTATATACACGAGATACCCCGGATCGTCAATGCGGCTTTATGTCGCAGGCCAAGCATTCACGAATCGATTAATCATGATATATGGATTAAATTATCAAGCAATGATTACAAAGTACTATTCGGCTTTTTGGGAAACAAAGAGGCTGTGCCATATTCATTATAATCATCCCCGCCATTAGAAGCTAAGTCTTGCCGCGATACTGGCTGCAATGACGTCGAAGTCGAAGCCTCTGAGATTGGAACTGCGATGTTCCCTCCGCAACGCGGCGCTTACTATGAGCGGCGCACGCAGTGGTTGCCAATCCAGTTCGACAAGACCGGAATGCATAGAATCACTGCGAGTTTCCAGAGGTGAGGAAGAGACAGAACCAAGGAAGTCGCGGATGCTGTATTCGTACCGAAGACGCAACGCGGTCTTTTCCGAGATTTTCCATACCGGCGAGAAAAAAAAGCGATCAGTGGCAATATAACTGCTGGAAAAGGTCCTGAAACCCACAAACTGAAAGTTAGGTGCGGTCTGGAAGTTATGGAGATCGCGCGCCCAACCGGAGTTAACAAGAATTTTGCCGGTCGCGGCCCAGTTTAGATTGAAATTGCCGACGAAATCGCTGAAATCGCGCTGAGGGAAGTGAGCATGGTCGCGGTCCAAATGCCCGGCCCGCGCATCAATGGAGGTTTTACCGGTAACAAGCCATATCAGCCGGACTTCATGCTCCATTTCAGAGAAACGCGTGTCGAAGAATGCACTGGCGATCGGCGCTGCCCGGTTGATGAACTCACCCTGGCCGCCTCTTACCTTGTAGGTAAGCGAGCTGCCCGACGGAAAAGCATAGCGAATCCCTCCTTCGACCGATCGAACCCGGTTGTCAAAATCTTGCACGGTAAGCCGGCTATTCGTTCGTGTGACTTGAGATATGCCGCCGATAAGACGCCACGCGCCATCGATTTCGTAAACAGCGTCAAAACGATGGTCGTCGTCGGTACGCAGATTGCGATTGGTGGAATTGATAAATCCGGTGAGATTGGCGAAGTTGTTGAGTGACTCTCTGTGGCTGCTGCGCAATGTACCATAAAAATAGGGAGT
>JAKDLC010000403.1 GCA_030453055.1 Nitrosospira sp. | reverse complement strand
CAAATCTTGGCTCGGGGCCGAGAAACCACCATGCGAGCGCCGTAATGACGGCGATGGCGATAACAGTCCGGACGAAGTACGCCGCGATGACATCGGCAAGCCGCTGGATGGGCGCGCGTGTGCGCTGCGCCTCTCCAACCATGTGAACGATACGCGCCAGCAGCGTATCCGCGCCCACGCGTTCGGCCCGGATGACCAGCGAGCCATTGCTGTTCACGGTTGCGCCGGTGACCTTGTCGCCGGCGGCCTTGGCCACCGGCATGGGCTCGCCGGTAACCATCGACTCATCCACCCGGCTTGAGCCTTCGAGCACCGTGCCATCGACCGGCACTTTCTCTCCCGGTTTCACGCGCAGCCGATTGCCCACGGCCACCGTATCCAGCGGCACCTGTTCTTCCATTCCGTTGTCATCCAGCCGCCACGCCTGGTTGGGCGCGAGTTTCAGCAATTGTTGAATTGCCCGGCCGGTCCGGCCCATCGCCCGCGATTGCAGGTAGTCGCCGAGCGTCACCAGCGTCACGATGACCGCTGCCGCCTCGAAATAAGTCCCCACCGCGCCATCGTGCGCGCGAAACTCTGTCGGAAACCAGCCGGGCACAAACACGGCGGCGAGACTGAACAGGCATGCAAACCCTACTCCCAGTCCAATCAGCGTATACATGTTGAGCGCACGATGCACCAGCGAAAGCCAGAATTTCCGCAGGATCGGCCAGCCAACCCAGAGCACGACGGGCGCGCCCAGCAGGAATTCGATCCAACCGCGCGAATGCGGCTGTAGTCCGAACGGCTCATGGATGCCAATCATTGGCGACATCGCGACCGCCACCAGCGGGATCGACAACGCGATACCGACCCATAACCGGCGCGAAAGATCATGCAATTCGGAATTCGCGGAATCATCGGCTTCACTTCCGCCCGACCCTGCCAGAGATACCAGAGCCATGCCGCAGATCGGACAATCACCGGGCGAGTCCCGCAGGATTTCCGGGTGCATGGGGCAGGTCCATTGGGCCATATTTTCAGTGGGAATGCGTTCCATTTTCTTGGTGTTTGGGACTTGCATGAGAATGCCCATGCCCATGCGCGTCCTGTGCCTCTCCGTGAGCTTCCATAGGCGTCGTTTCATTGCCAGCCTGGGCTTTCGCGACGATGGCCTTATATTCCTGTGGCGTCATCTCCGGCAGCCTGTTCAGGAAGGCGACGATACTCCACAGCGCATTGTCGTCATGGCTTTTGCCCCATGCAGGCATGCCGGTCATTTTTATGCCGTGTTTAACCACCCAAAAAGCGGCTTTCGGGTCGACATGCGCCTTGGAGAGGTCCGGCGGCTTGGGATAGAGGCCGAGCCTGATTTCTGTATTACGCACTCCGGGAGCCAAATGACAACCCATACACATCGCATCGTAATGGGCCGCGCCTTTCAGCGCCAACTGCAGATCTTTCAGATTAGGGGTCTCGATATCCCTTGCGCGAACTTCGATGGAACGTTCGCGCAGTGTTTCGATCAACTGTGTGGTCACAAACCAGTGAGGCGCGTCGGCCCCTATGTCGTATAACCCGTAATAGATATACGCAGCGGAACTCACCGCGATGATTCCCGCAAACACCGTGATCGGAATCAGGCAGTGCTTCAAATCAATCTCGGCAGAGTGTGTCTTGCACGTAATCCTCCACACATTCGCAGATTCCGCATGCGGATGGCGCGGCCAAATGTTATCCCGGCAAGGCCGGGGCTTTTTTGCGATTCAGTAAAGCCGGAGCTTACCGAACGGGGAGTTTATTGCCCAGGCTGACCTTCGAAACGGGTTGAGACTGACTTTCGAAATAAGCTGCGGCGTCGAGCATCGGCTGGGGGTTGCCGCCTTGCCGGGCAACAATCTCCGCGGCTTCCCTGTAACCCTTCGCCAAGGATTTTGCCTGTGCGGGAAACATCGGATCCCGCGCCTTTTGGCTAAGGTCATTGGCCTTCCGTATCTTTTTTCTATGCTCATCATTGGTTTTTTGCGCTGCCTCGTTAATCCTTTCCGGGACTGCGTGTGCCGGGACCGCGGTTCCGGAGATGATGGAAAGAGAGAAGACGGCAGCCAACAGGGTGAGGATTGGCCTGGTCGAGCGGATGCGGTTCACGATTTGCACTTCTCCTAACCCGGATGTTTCATAAATTCGCGTGATGATTGCGCAGGATTTTGTTTTGTA
>JAKDLC010000058.1 GCA_030453055.1 Nitrosospira sp. | reverse complement strand
TTATGTTTCTGCTACACAAGCATGGGGCGCTGAAGGGCCGGACTCCGGCTGACGCTGCCGTCGATATGCTTGAGGAAGTGGTACGCCTGGCGGCAAGCTGGAACCGCGACTGATGCGGTTGCCGGATTAGACCCGCAGGCTCGATGCTTGCCTGCTCGACCTCGGCGCGTTAAGGGAAGTCAAAGCAACGACATTCAACGGGCGAAAGTCTATTGGAAGGAGTATCTCAGCCATGAGAAACTATAGAACGATCAGTGAGGTTGAAGAAGAATACCTACGTAATCATCCCGATGAAGTGGACGACTATGTTTCCGTCCTCTTTGATGAATATGCCGAGAGCGGCGATACCGCTTCTCTGATGGCCTCCTTGCGCGTGGTGAGCCGCGTTAAAGGAGTAAGCCGGGTGGCAGAAGCCTCCGGCCTAAGCCGGAAGGGTGTGCAGAAAGCCCTTTCGGAGAATGGCAACCCGCAATTTGGCAGCGTGAACGCCATTATGCAGGCGATGGGCTACCGTCTGACCCCGCAAAAGCTGTCCTCCGAAGACCCTCCCCCCGAGTAACGCGCCGGTCCGTCACCGCCGCGTCCCCCATCCTCTAATCCCCCCGAGAAATATTTTTACTAAGCCCTTGCATTTCTCCCGAAAGCGAATATAATTACGAATCATTCTCATTAATAATCGCAGAAGGGGCCAAAATGGATAAGTCAATTGCAGTTCCGGAAGTCGATGTTAATCAAAGAAGCTTTGGCATGCTGGAGCAGAACGAGCGAATTTATAGCGATACCTTGTTTCGGCACGGAGACGAGGTTTTCATTCAGCATCATGGCGAGCAATACCGGCTGCGGCGTACCCGCAACGGCAAGCTGATTTTGACCAAGTAGTGGAAATGTTGGATAAATATTGGATTTGAGACGCTTATCATGTATATTTGTGTCTGCAAAGGTATAACCGATACCGCGATCCGCGATGCTGTCCACCGGGGCGCTGACCGGATGCGGGATTTGAAAACCTGCCTGGGCGTGAGCGAGCAGTGTGGAATATGTGCCTGCCACGCGAAGGAGGTGCTGGAACAAGCACTGATGCAGAAAACCGTGGCGCAACGCCATTCCACATAAACCCACTCGTTTATACGAGATCTCGCCTGAGGAGGCAAACATGAAAAGCAATGCAGACATCATCCAGTGGCTGAACCGCCAACTGCAGCATGAGTTGACGGCGATCAATCAGTATTTTCTTCATGCCCGCATGTATAAAAGCTGGGGATTCAACAGCCTGGGCAAGCATGAATACGACGAATCCATTGAGGAAATGAAGCATGCCGATGCGCTGATCGAGCGTATCCTGTTTCTGGAAGGGCTGCCCAATCTGCAAGAGCTTGGCAAGCTTATGATCGGTGAAAAGGTGGAAGAGTGCGTTTCTTGCGATCTCAAGCTTGAAATGGCTTCCCGCGAGACTTTGCTCGCCGCCATTGCTGCGTGCGAAACCGCCAAGGATTATGTGTCGCGGGAGATTTTCGAGGACAATCTGACGGATACCGAGGAGCATATCGACTGGTTGGAAACCCAGCTGGAGGTAATGCAGAAAGTCGGTGTTCAGAACTGGCTGCAGAGCCAGATGTAAATATTCGCTGCCGCTGGCGTAGCACCGGGTCCCGTGGGTCCCATACCGTAATACGGCAGGTTTACGCCAGCGGAATAGCCAGCCAGCCATCTTGGGCAAGCCAGCTTTTTTATCTGACTTGTCAGGAGCATAGGCTGTGAAACGAATCAAGAAAGCGCCTTCGAGCATTGCCCCCCCTTTTCTGATTGCGCAAACACCTCCCGCGGACGAGATTTTCCTGGCTTGTCTGCATGGTGCGGAATCCACGGCGGCTTCCCTATCCGCTCATTTGCCACATGGTCCTATACGTGACGTTGTCAGCGCTACCCTACGCCATGACTCCCATGACTCCCATGATTCCCATGATTCCCATGATTCCCATGGCTTCCTGAACGCTTTCTCCGGCCGTATCCAGATGTTGCTGGAAAAGAAATTCGGCCCCATCATCAAGCAGTTTTTAAAGACTCATGGCAAACCCTTTTTACTGAAACCCACGGGTCTGACGAAGACGGCGCGCTTGCCGCGTTTGCCGCGTTTGCCGCGTTTGCAAGGGGCGGCGCCCGGTGTTACCGAACGGGAATCGACCGACAGGCAACAAGCGCTGTTGAAGCGCATCGATTTGCTGGAGCGCGAACTCGCCGATGCCAAGGCTCGCATCGCGCACGAGACGGATTGGATTCCGCTGATCAAGGCACCTGGCGCGCTTGTCGCAGCATCCATTGCAGCGCACAAGACGGGGTGCAATAAGCCGGATCGTATCGGGTCGGATTGCAAAACATCGGATCCCAATGCTGGTGACGAGACGCGAGTGCGCGCTTGTGCTAATCTCGATCTTGCGGGCCGTTGCATCCTGTGCGTGGGCGGGCGCGCCAAACTGTACCCGGAATACCGTCGCCTGGTGGAGACTTCAGGCGGCAGTTTGCTGATCTATCGCAGCGGTTTGAAGAACGATGCGGACATTCTGTCTACGCTGTTTGACTGCGCCGATATGGTGGTCTGTCCGGCCGATTGCGTAAATCATGACGCTTATTTTGCCGTGAAGCGCTACTGCAAGCGTTCCGGCAAAGCCTGTGTGTTGCTCGATCGTTCGAATTTGCCCACTTTTCGCAAGGGGGTGGAGACGTTGGCTGCGTTGGCCGCGTCGTAATCTGGAGGCAAATATGAGTTTTGTTCGTGCGGGAAGAATTTTCGCCCTGATAGCTTTTGTAATGGGCTGTGGGGTGTCGATTTCCGCACAGGCGGCGGTGAGGGAGTACTGGATCGCGGCGGAAAAGGCGCCATGGAATTACGCCCCTTCGGGACGAAACCTGATCAAGCCCGATGCCGGCCTCGGCGTGTGGGGGAAGACGCCGACATACGTCAAATACCGCTATATCGGATATACGGACGGCAGCTATACCAGGCCATTGGCGCAGCCTGAATGGATGGGGATTCTGGGGCCCGAGCTTCGCGCCGTGGTCGGAGACACGCTCAAGATTCATTTTCTGAACAAGACCGACCGGCCGCTTTCCATGCATCCGCACGGAATGCTCTACGACAAAGACAACGAAGGCGCGGATGGAACCGGCGCAGGGGCGAGCGTAGCGCCGGGCAAGGCATACACTTACACCTGGGTGGTGGATGCAGACGCCGGCCCCGGGCCGGCGGATCCCTCGTCGATCGTCTGGCTCTACCATTCCCATGTAATGGAAGAGGAAGAAGCGAATCTCGGGCTGATAGGCACTATCGTGGTCACGCGCCAAGGCATGGCGCGTTCCGACGCCAATCCGGCCCCGCGCGACGTGGATCAGGAATTCACCTCGCTATTCATGATTTTCAACGAAGAGAATGGAGAAGAGAGCGGGATGAAGCATACGATCAATGGCCGCATTTTTGGCAATCTGGAAGGCTATAAAACCCGCCTGGGCGAGCGCGTCCGCTGGCATGTGGTTGCACTGGGCAACGAGACGGACAATCATACCGTGCACTGGCATGGGCAGACGGTGCTGGATCACGGACGCCGCACCGACGTGATTGAAGTGCTACCCGCAAGCATGGCTTCGGTCGACATGGTCCCGCGCTCGCCCGGCCACTGGCTTCTGCACTGCCATGTCGATGATCACATGATGGCCGGTATGTCGACTCGCTGGCACGTCATGCCGTAAAAAATCACGCCTCTATCAGGCCTGCGAACCAGTGCCGGGTTAGCGCTTATGTAGCTTATGCGGCTTTGCGTCGGATTACGCTGCGCTAATCCGACCTACAGCTACCCCATCCGCATTCTTTTTCGCAGAAATTTCCCAGAAAATCCGGTTAGAAACGGCCATTATGCGATCGCCTGTAACCCGCTATAGATAAGGGTTACAGTCGATATCTCCTGCTTTCTCCTGTAAGATTCTACAGCTATCCGGGGCCTTCATTCCGTTGTCTCATAGCACCGTCATTAACCAACGACGGAGCAGAACGATGGGACAGATCATGCTGGCTAGGCACGGAAACGGCTCCCTGGATCAACAGGCCGTTATAGGGATGTATCGGCTGAGACATGAAGTCTTTCATGACCGGCTGGGCTGGGAGGTAACCGACGATAATGGAATGGAGCATGATGAGTTCGATCGTGCCGATCCGGTTTACGTCCTGGCGAAAGGTGATGAAGATGAAGTATTGGGCTGCTGGCGGCTGCTTCCGACCACCGGCCCCTATATGTTGAGGACACATTTACCCAATTATTTCATGGACAGCAGGCAACGCGGGAGACGGATGTGTGGGAATTGAGCCGGTTTGCCGTGGCGGTTCCAAAATACGAAAGCGCGGGATTCGGCTTTAGCGATATTCCCATAGAAATGATGCGGATATTATTCCGCTTTGCGCGACATAACGGGATCAACCGTTACGTAACCGTCACCACCGTTGCGGTGGAAAGGTTGATACGCAAACTTGGCGTCAACGTTTCGAGACTGGGGGCGCCTATCAAAATCGGCCGGGTTTTAACCGTAGCCTGTTACATCGAGATCGACGCCATCACGGAGTTTGCCTTGCTCGGTACGCTTCCGGAAGATGCGCAAAGGAAGGCTGCATGAATATTCTTCTGGTTGGAGAAAAACAGGATACCCGCAAAATTGTGCAACTGTTACTTGAGAAATCAAAGCACAGACTGGAACGGAAATCACTGGAAAGCGTCCCCGAGCCGGACTTGGAGGACTACGACATGGTGTTAGTTGACGGCGATGTGTATGGCTGCACGCAACAGGCGAATCTGCTGGAATGGGTCCGGGAAGCAAGACGGCGCTATCCGCATATGCCGGTCGCGGTGATGAATAACGTGGGGTCCCACACAGCGTTTGAAAGTCATGGGGTGGGCGGCGCAGCCTTGCGCACGTGTGGGGTTTTCGAATCCGGCAATGGCGTATTGAATATGCGTTGCCGCCTGCAGGAAATCGCGTTGGGCGAGACGGCCGCACTCGTGCGCGACCGGTGTGAACGACCTCCGCTGGAGCCGATCACCTTTGAGTATTCGAGACCGCAGTGCAAACACGGTTGAAATTTTCACCCCATGCGAAGCAAGTCCACCTGCCTGGTTAGCGTTCGCCACCCTGCTATGCAGTAGTCGTAGGGCGTAATAAGCGAAGCGCATTACGCCGCATGACTCATGTCGGATTACGCTGCGCTAATCTGACCTACGAAAACTGGATTCCCGCTTTCGCGGGAATGACGAAACAGCAGCCCCATCCTTGGATCATAATCGGATGCCATTTTCTGATCTTTTATAAAACCTTCATAAAACTTTCATTGAAACGCCATCTGTCGCGGTTAGTCTGAACGCATCGATCAGGTTTACAAATCCACCTTGGATAGCTCCAATTATCACAGGAGGCAATATGAAACCCGAACTACCCGCGTTAGTGATGCCGTTATCGACCACTGAGACTGCTCAAGCCAACAGCATTGGCGCCCGTGTAACGTCTTCCGAAGCCCGCGTTGATGTTAGCGCAAACGATTGCCCCCCATCATTTGTTAATAGACAACCCGGGCAGGATTTTCCGGCAAAAAGATGTGACTGCGGGAGTGACGACGGGAGCTGCGGGAATGACATTGACTTCTCGAATAATGGCGTTGCCGCCTCTCCTCTTCCGCATGGCAACGGCGCCAACGGCTTACAGGATTCCACCGGCTGTAACCATCCTGTCTATCATCTCGCACCGCACGTCCGAACCAAAAAAAAACGGTTCGGGTGAGCCAGGTTATGCGCCAGCTCCGGGCACAGATACAGGTACGTGGCGGATTTCTGAATGACTATCCGCTTTAAAGAGGCAGGCATGAGCTCGGCTGAAGCTACGTTGCAACCGTCCGAATCCGTCAGCGCACTTGAGGTTGATTGTCCCGACACAATTCGCGCGCTAATGGAATTCTACGAATCCGGCCAAATCCTGGATGATGAGGAAAGCGAGGTTGACCTGATGATCCAGTTAAGCGGTATGATATACGACAGCATACGAAGCGACGAGTAATTCCGATTTGCACTGGAAACCGTGCCGGACGCCCGACTCTCGTCGGGATCAAGTCTTGGGAGGCTCGTACACGCCTGTTTTACCCGTCCGCCGCAGCATTTTGTTAACTTCGTCGGCGTGCATCTCTTCCTGGACGATGAGGTCTCGCGCATACTCTTCCAGCAGTACTGATTTGCCCTGAGTCAGTTCCAGCAGTTCATAGTAAGCCGCACAGGCTTCGCCCTCGTGTGCGAGGGACTCCCTCAGAATGTCGCCGATGTCGTGATGATGCGTCTCCAGCAGCGGGCCGATGGACAGTGAAGGATATCCACCCAGCAGGGTAACGAGCTCGCCGGCCCTGTGCGCGTGAAGCAGGCCTTCGTCGGCTTCTTTCTTGAGCCATTCCACCACGGGAATGCGGTTATAGCCGAAGACCATCAGCGAATAATGAGTATAACGCACCACTCCGGCGAGTTCCATTTCCATGATCTTGTTCAACAACGCGATCGCCTTGTCTTTATCAAAGTCCATGTTTTCTCCTCTTTATTATCTTTGGGGTGGCCCTACGCCTGCTTCCCTTTAAGCGTCAAACCGGGAATGATTCATAGGCATGCGCTGGGATTGAATCGCTCCCGTCGATTCCCGCCATTGGTTCAAAGCGCCTTGGCGTGAGCGCCCAGATATTCCGCTACCCCCTCGGGAGAAGCCTTCATGCCGGGGTCTCCTGTCTTCCAGCCGGCGGGACAGACCTCGCCGTGGCTTTCGTGAAATTGCAACGCGTCAACCATGCGCAGCATTTCGTCCACGTCGCGCCCCAGCGGCAGGTCGTTGACCACCTGGTGGCGCACGATGCCCTGTTTGTCGATCAGGAACGAAGCGCGTAGGGCGACGTGATTGGGATGACTGATGCCATAGGCGTTCATGATGTCTCCACCCACGTCGGACACCAGGGTGATGCCGACCGGGCCGATGCCGCCCTTGTCAACCGTGGTGTTGCGCCATGCGTAATGGGTGAATTGGGAATCCACCGACACCCCGATGACTTCCACGTTGCGTTTGCGAAACTCTTCCGCCCGATGAGAATGGGCGATGATTTCCGAAGGGCAGACGAAGGTGAAATCCAGCGGATAAAAAAACAGTACCGCGTACTTGCCGGAAATTTCTTTGTGGAGGTTGAAGGTATCATTGAATGTGCCATTCGGCAGGACAGCAGGCTTGGTGAAATCGGGTGCGAGATGAGTGACGAGCACGGACATGGCAGTTCTCCTTTCTGATTGATGAAATGGACGTCTGTGCTGAGTGGGTCTCAGCAAATCTAATTCTAAACAATTTTAACCCGGATGTTTCATAAATTGACGCGCGCCCTTGCTGGTCTTTTGTTTCGTATGAGAATTTTGCTCAGTCGGGCGTATGAATCACTACGCCACTCCTTCACAAAATCCCCCTACAAAACAAAATCCTGCGCAATCATCACGCGAATTTATGAAACATCCGGGTTAACATAGAATATTTCCTTCCTCTTTCTCCAATTTTTCACCCTACTCAGCGGAAGTTTAGCGTTGGGGACTCAATCCTGGGCGGCCACTATGCTATAAAGAAGATTATGCCTCTATACGGTTTTCAGTAGGATGGGTGGAGTGAAGCGCAACCCATCATTTGATCATGGTTTGATGCTTGTTCAATTCGGGTTTTGATGGGTTGCGCTACGCTTCACCCATCCTACAGAGTGGCTTTGTGGGGCGGCGAAGGAGGCCGGATTTGACTGGACAGCCGACAACGGAACAGGCAATGCGTACGGAGGATGCGGCTGGCGTTCTGCTGGAAGCGGTGCGGCGGCTGGCAGCCGAATTGCACGCACGCTCCGGGGAAGAAATTTCGGCAACGCTGGACAGTTCCCTGGAGCGGGATCTGGGTTTTGACAGTCTTGGGCGCGTAGAGCTGATCGCACGCATCGAGCGTGTCTTCGGAATCAGCCTATCGGAACAAGCGCTCGTCAATGCCGAAACGCCGCGCGATCTGTTGCAAGCGGTGTTGACCGCGGCGCCCGCAGCGGCGCCGCTGAAAGGAATGCAGCGGGGCGAAGCTCCCATTCAGGTACAAGCCGAACCCTCGGATGCGCTGACTCTGCCGGATGTTCTGGATTGGCACGTGCGTGCCCATCCGCACCGGACTCATATCACGTTGCTGGATGAAGCGGGCAAAGAAGCCGGAATCTCCTACACTGCGTTACAGAAAGGCGCCCTGGAAATCGCATCGGGGTTGCTGGAATACGGATTGCAGCCCGGACAGTCCGTGGCGATCATGCTGCCGACCGGCCGTGACTATTTCTCCTGCTTCTTCGGGGCGCTGCTGGCGGGCGGCGTACCCGTGCCAATTTATCCGCCTGCTCGCGTCTCGCAGATAGAGGATCATCTGCGCCGGCACGCCGGCATTCTGTCCAACGCGCTTGCCACGGTCTTGATTACGGCGCCCGAGGCGAAGCCCGTGGCGAGGCTGCTCCAGGCGCAGGTGGAGACATTGCGCGCAGTTGTTACTGTAGTCGAGCTGTCCATGCCCGGACAGGCGCCGGCGTATTCCATCCAGGCCGGGCAGGTTGCGCTGCTGCAGTACACGTCCGGCAGTACCGCCAACCCGAAGGGTGTCGCTCTGACGCATGCCAATCTACTGACCAATATCCGTGCGATGGGACAGGCGGCGAAAGTCTCTTCCACGGACGTGTTTGTCAGTTGGCTGCCGCTGTACCATGACATGGGATTGATCGGCGCCTGGCTGGGTAGCCTGTACTATGCCTGCCCGTTGGTGGTGATGTCTCCCATCGCCTTTCTGGCGCGGCCGGAGCGCTGGCTGTGGGCGATCCACCAGCACCGCGGCACCCTTTCGGCGTCCCCCAATTTCGGCTATGAACTGTGCTTGCGCAAGATTCCGGACGATGTTCTCGGCGGCTTGGATCTGTCGAGTTGGCGCATGGCTTTCAATGGCGCCGAGCCGGTAAGTCCCGAGACCATCATCAATTTCACGCAGCGCTTTACCCGCCACGGGCTGCGCCCCGGATGCATTGCGCCGGTATACGGGCTGGCGGAATGTTCAGTGGGGCTGGCTTTTCCTCCGCCGGGACGCGGGCCGCTGATCGACTGCGTCAAACGGGACAAATTCACGCGGTCCGGCCAGGCGGACCCGGCTGGTGACGAGGAGGCGGGTGCGTTGCGCTTCGTGGCCTGCGGCCGGCCGCTTCCCGGCCATCAGATCAAAATTGTGGACGCCACAGGGAATGAAGTGGGGGAGCGGGTGGAAGGACGCCTGGAATTCAAAGGGCCGTCGGCTACCGGCGGTTACTTCCGTAACCCGGAGCAGAATCGCCTGTTGTTCCACGACGGGTGGCTGGATTCCGGCGACTTCGCCTACCTCGCCGCAGGTGATCTTTATCTGACCGGACGGGCAAAGGACATCATCATCCGTGCCGGGCGCAATATCTATCCCCATGAACTGGAAGAGGCGGTGGGCAATATCCCCGGCATTCGCAAGGGGTGCGTCGCGGTTTTCGGCAGTCCGGATCCGGTTTCCGG
>JAKDLC010000402.1 GCA_030453055.1 Nitrosospira sp. | reverse complement strand
ATCTGTCCTCGCCCAGTCACTTTTTCGCTTCGATTCTTCAAGTCCGACAGGCTGCCAGAATGGGCTGCTGCTTCGCTTCACCCATCGTACGCAGGGACCGTATATCGGGTTGTTGTCGAGCCGGAAATGCCGGCTACGAGCGGCGGGACGACCGCCAGTTCTGCACCCGCTTCGATTTCATGAGCTTGTATCCAAGTAGAGTCAGCAGCAGCAACGCTATCAGCGGCCCTATCGCGGCACGAAAAATATTCGCATAATTGACCATCTTTACCCGCAATGGATACTGATAATGCACGGGAGGCACCGCCTCTCCCGTAATAAATACCGTATACACTCCCTGATCCAGACTGGTCTCCCCCTTGATCACTCCGTCAGGGTGAAAGCTCGGACGCACATATGTTACCGTTTCATCCTCTATTTCGCTGGTTCCCCTGACGACTCGAATCCCCACGGGGATGTTACGCAATGCCTGATCCACGAGATCCACCACCAGGAAGGTATTGCCTTCCTTGGGTATTTCCGTGCAGTAGTGTCCGCCTGGCTCGTGTTGTGGCTGGTAGGCGCTCAGATGCACCATACTGTTGTCCCCAAGCCGGCGCATACACGTATCTTCTTCCATAGCCACTTTCCCATGCGCACCTGCCGCGCCACAGTAGAGCGCGGCGACGACGGCAAGAGCCGATGCGCCGGCCCGTATTGCTCGCTTGATCATCATGATTGCTCCTTTAACCTAAATCCGGTAGTTGACCGCTCATTTTTCAATTTAACATTATGATCTATCAAAGTCTTTTGCATCACTTTACCTTCACCGTGCTGGTGAGGCCGCTACGGGGTGAATTGCACAGTTTTTGCGGCGCATGGCTGCGTTGCAACTCCTTGGAATGGAATAACCATTCCGCGTCGTTGCGCCTTGCCCTGCACCCCAAAAACCGCACACTTCACCCCGCCCAACTACCGGATTTAGGTTTAATCTATGTTTGCTCCCTTCTGCGCTCGAATTCATGCGCGTAAAACAGGTGGCAGGAGGTGCCGGGACATCAATCTACTACGAGGAACCGGCTTTAACCGTCCTATCACAAAACTTACTTAAAAGACTCGGCTATTTCGCCTTAATGGCTTAATGGTTCAGGCGCACCAACGCATTATCTGATAATCAGACTCGAACCCGATAGCTCACGACACAGTCCGATCCGCTGAACCCAAAACGGCTCTTTGCAATTAGAATTCTATTCGCCTGCTTAGTTTCATAACAAAAGTATAATCCTAAATGCGGCAGTTGGACAGAGTGGAGTGTGCGGTTTTTGGGGTGCGGGGCAAGGCGGCCACGACGCAGAATGCGACAGCGCAAGGAGTCTGAGGTAAAGGGAGAGGTTGGTTGCCGGAATCCGAAATTTCTGAGGAACTGGTCGCGGCATACCGCTCGACCGACTATCGGATAGAATCGAGCATAGAATCGGGTTGCGATGCATTCATTTTGCATGTCGACCTGCATTCCGAGCCGCTGGCGCGGCTTTTCGCCGCATCGGGCCATCGATGTGCGGCTTTCATCACTGCCTGCAACCCGTTCAGCCTGCCCCAAAGTCCCGAGGCAAACCTGGCGGCTTGCGCGCGTCTTCGGGACAGGCTGGATCGCCAGTTGCGCCGCCGCGCAACGCAGGTAACCCAGCCTGCCCAGGCACACCAGATCATCGAAGGAACGGGTTGCGACCCATCCGGGGTGTGGCCGGCGGAGAAAAGTTTCCTCGCACTCGGGCTCGATCTTGAGGTGTCACAGGCAATCGGCAGGGAGTTCGGGCAAAATGCTATAATCTGGTGCGGTCCGGACGCTATCCCCAAGCTGTTTTTGCTCCGTTAAACCTAAATCCGGTAGTTGGACGGGGTGAAGTGTGCGGTTTTTGGGGTGCAGGGCAAGGCGCAACGACGCGGAATGGTCGTTCCATTCCAAGGAGTTGCAACGCAGCCATGCGCCGCAAAAACCGTGCAATTCACCTCGTAGCGGCCTCACCCGGAAGGTGAGCCTCAAACAATACGAAATATTGTTATTAATCATGATTCTGATCTATTAGATGAGCGGTCAACTACCGGATTTAGGTTAAAACAAATTATGGCTCTGCACGGTTTTTAGTAGGATGGGTGGAGTGAAGCGCAACCCATCATTTGATCGTGGCTCGATGTGTTGTTCAATTCGGGTTTTGATGGGTTACGCTACGCTTTACCCATCCTACATAAGCGCCAAACTGAG
>JAKDLC010000401.1 GCA_030453055.1 Nitrosospira sp. | reverse complement strand
CGCCAACACCGTCAGTAACTTGTCGACACCGACGATGAGTATGTCGCCCTCAGGACGCGGGACGGGTTTCTTCACCGCGGGCAAGTGTGGTTCCGGCGCGATGACGGCCGGCTCGATCTCGCCGCTTAAAGCCGCGCTCAACTGACGGCTGTTGATGTCGCCCCGGGCGACTGCGGCGAGGAAAGGGTCAAGTTTTGCAAACTTGAATTTGCCGGCTAATTTGTCCAGTCCCAGCGCCGTCATGCCGTGGCGTTGCAATTCCTTTTCCACTAACGCCCGGCCTTGCGCCACCGAATCTTCGCGTTCCTGGAAGCTAAACCATTGTCTGACTTTGGATCGCGCACGATGGCTTTTCAAGTACCCCAGATTGGGGTTGAGCCAGTCACGGCTCGGCCCGCCCTGTTTGCCCGAGACGATCTCCACCCGTTGCGCGTTTTGCAGCGGAGTGTCAAGCGGAACCATGACGCCGTCAACTTTTGCGCCCCGGCAGTGATGCCCCAGATCGGTGTGCACATGGTACGCGAAATCCACCGGCGTGGCGCCCTTGGGCAAGGCAATCACCCTGCCTTGCGGGGTCAATACATAGACCGAGTCCTGGAAGAGCGCAATCTTGAAATGCTCGGCGAGCTCCCCGGCGTCCTCTACATCGTTTTTCCATTCCAGGATTTGCCTGAGCCAGGCGATTTTTTCTTCGTATCCGGCATCGCGCTTTGCCCCTTCCTTATAGCGCCAGTGCGCGGCGACCCCCATCTCGGAATGCCGATGCATCTCGTGTGTACGAATCTGCACTTCAACCACTTTGCCTTCCGGGCCAATGACGGCGGTATGCAGCGACCGGTAATCATTGCCTTTCGGTCTGGCGATATAGTCATCGAATTCCTTCGGGATCGGCGCCCATAGATTATGCACCACCCCCAGTGCGGCATAGCAATCCTTCACGTCGTTCACCAGAATCCGCACCGCACGGGCATCGTGGATTTCCTTGAAATCCACGCTTTTGCGTTTCATCTTTTTGTGGATACTGTAAATGTGCTTCGGGCGGCCGGTAATTTCAGCCTTGATACCGGTCTGCCGCAATTCGCGCTGTAATTCATCCACCACCGCGGCAATGTATTGTTCCCGGCCGATGCGGGTATCTTCGAGTAATCCGGCGATTTTTTTATAGCGTTCAGGTTCGAGTATGCGGAAAGACAGATCCTCCAATTCCCATTTCAATTGCCACAGCCCCAGGCGGCTGGCCAGCGGTGCGAATATATCCAGCGTTTCGTGCGCAATTTCGGTGCTTCGCGGAATACTGTTCGCAGCGACATATCGAATCGTCTGCATGCGATCCGCCAAGGCGATGATGACGACACGAATGTCCTCCGCCATCGCCAGCAGCATTTTGCGCAATGCCTCGATTTGCGCGCTGCGATCCGTCGTACCGCCGCCTCTTGCGCCGAGGGTCCGGATGCGGCCCATGCGTACCACACCTTCCACCAGGTGAGTGACAGCCGGGTTGACTGCCGCCGGCACTTTTTCCTGGTATCCCTCCAGATAATCCGGCGCGGCATGAAGCATGCCTGCCGCCAATGTGTCACTATCCACCCGCAGCGATGCAAGAACCGACGCTGCGCCCTGCATGTGCTGTGTGACCGGCTCGCCGGTGGATAAATATTTGCCGTCATATAGCGGTAGAGAAAAATCCAGCGCAGACCCGAGCATCTCGACTTCGCCGGGAGAAAACATGGCGATCCCGGGTTCCAGCCACGAAAGCCCATCCCGTCCGCCGTTGACGGAAGAACGCACTGTGGAAGAAAAAATAGGAGAAGCTGTTGAATCTGAACCGGGTAGCTCACTGCTCATTAAGTCCGCCTACGTTAATTCGCCAATATTGGAATATCCTGCCAGTAACGGCGGCGCAGCGCACGCGAAGTCTCGACCGCAAGCGTGCTGTCCGCAAAGCGCAGCAATACCGCACCATCGGTATCGCTGCGCAGCAGTCTGCTTCCAAGCGCCCGATAGCGCTCCACCACTTCGTCCCTGGGATGCCCGAAGCGGTTGCGATAGCCCACGGTGAATACTACCAGCCGGGGATTCACCTGGCGTACAAACTCATCGGTGGAAGAAGTTTTGCTACCGTGATGGGGCGCCACCAGCACGGTTGCGGGGAGCGCGTCGCCATCCTGTGCGAGCACTGGCGATACTCAGCGACGCTTTTGGCTCTTCCCACGACGCCGAACGCACCTCCAAGATGCCGAGATG
>JAKDLC010000400.1 GCA_030453055.1 Nitrosospira sp. | reverse complement strand
CGGTTTTATCAACCATAGAGAGGTCGATGAGCTGCTGGTCTATTGGAAATAACGCATAAGCTCTTCGTTTGAGGTGCAGTTGGCTACTTGATCGGGAGACTTGCGCTGGCCTTACCCCGTCCCAGAAATAGTCTTATTCCATCATCCAATAACGTCTGATAGAAAATTCGCAGCGTCGCAAAATAAACAAGCGCACCCAAACCGATATCTATAAACAGCCTGCCAAGACTGACCTGGCTTCCAAATGCGATCTTGCCGCCTAACACGCACACGGCCATCACGGCCGAGCAAACAATGGCCGGGCGGAGGCTTTCTCCAATTTTAGTGAAAGATGTACCCAGTACGGCTTTGCTCATGCTGATCGTGGACAAAACGACAATCAGCTCGGTAATCATCATAGCCGCCACCAGGCCGATCACCCCGTGATGAGCGCCAATCAATATCAGGGGCAACAAGATCACCAACGCTATGATCGCGGACTTCAGTGACAGGTCCGGACGCCCCATGCTGCTCAATACCGGCCGAAGGAACGATGTTGTCATCCTGAATGGCATTACAACGGATAACAGCGTGAGCGGCACGGCAACGGCGGACCATTTATCGCCAAGTACCGTTACCACAAACCCCTCGGCGATGCAGGCAAGGCCTATCATGACGGGAAACAAGCCGAGCGCTACGATACCAAGTGATTTTCGAAGGTAGTGCTCCGCGACATCGCGTTGCTCCTGGAATTTGGAGAATGCCGGGAAGATGATTGAATTAATCACGGGCATGACTTTGGTAAGCGGCAGCAGCGCAAATTCAAAAGTGACGGCGAAAACACCCAGTGTTTCAGCACCTAAAATAGGTCCCGCAATCAACGTAGCAAGCTTGTCGGTAATGAGTACGATTACTCCCCCCAGAGACAACATTCCACCGAAAGCCATCATTGCGCGCACGGCGGAGAAGCTTAAGGAAGGTATGGTAATCCATGGTTCCAGGATCATCAGTATGATTGCCAGGAGGACGCGGTTGATCAGCATGCCGACCACCAGCGCCCATACCCCCGCACCCAGAATGGCGAGCACCAGTGTTGCAATGGCGGCGCTAACGCTCGCAATGAATTCCGCAAGAGCTCTCAGCTTGAACTTCAGCTTGCGATCGAGCAGCGCGTTGGGAATGACCCTGAAAGGTACCAGGAGGAAAACAAAAGCCAGCGCTCTGGCCAGAAGCTCGAGACGAGGTTCACCGAAATAGGCTGCTATCAGGCTGCCACCGAAGAAATAGGCGAGAAAAAGCAGCCCGTTGATAACCAAAAGCCAACCGAAAACGCTACGCAACTCGTTCTGCTCGATGTTTTTCGATCGTACCAGAGCAAGGTCGAGGCCGAACGTGCTTAACAGCATCAGCAGTTCCAGCGGTGCTTCGACCATGGCGTTGAGCCCGTAATCCTCCGGGCTGATGAAGCGCACAACGATAATGGTGCTGAGCCAACTGACCGCCTGCCCGGTCAGCCGAAGCATCGCCGCCCACCGGGCGCCGGACACAACCTTGTCAATGATTTCGTTGTGATTCTGCGGCTTATCCATGCCTCGATCAGGCCGTTGCAACCTTGCTCACGACATAGCGGAACTTTCCTGATTTTTCCGGCGGGATTTCCGCTACTTCCTCGACATCGATCTTCACCCCTTGTCCGAGCCGAGCCTTGAACCCCCGTTCGATTTTCTCGACAAGTTCCGGGTTGAGTCCATCGTCGGAAACGACCCATACACGGGTGAAATCCAGGCTTTCCTGAATGATTTTGAAAGCGCGTATCCGCGGCAGATCACGCAGGATATAAATCAGAGCCAGCCCGTGCATGACGGTACCGTTCCGAGCGACCAGGAAATCCGTATTACGGCCCTGGATTTCCTTGAGCAGAGGCAGTCCGCGTCCACATGTACAAGGTTTGCTATCCAGCACACCAATGTCGCCGGTACGATAGCGGATGAAGGGAAAGTCGCGTGTAGCGAGGTGGGTCACGACAATCTCCCCGGCTTCGCCGGGAAGAAGTGGAACACCCTGAGGATCCACGATCTCGACGACGATGTCTTCGGCAGTGATGTGCATGCCGCCGTCCCGGCACTCGTGGGCGATGAAGCCGGCGTCGCGGCCGCCATAGCCATTCGCCACGGGGCAGCCGAATGTTTTGCTGATCTGCCGGCGCTGCTCGTCGTAGAGCCGTTCCGAGGTAACAAAGGCTACCCGGATTCCAAGACCGTCCATGTGCTGC
>JAKDLC010000399.1 GCA_030453055.1 Nitrosospira sp. | reverse complement strand
GCAATTTCATACCACTGCCCCAGATATCGCTGGACCTCGAAGTTCTTGACCGGCGTAACCCCTTTGGGAATCCCGGCGCATCCGGCCAATATCGTTGAGACCGCCACTAATAATGTAAACAATAATTTTTCCATCGAACGGCCTTTAATATCCCACGTTAACCGACAGTTATGCAGTTACTCTAACAGATTGCTCCCTGATCCGGTGTGATAGCTTGCCAGCAACCCGCAGGAGCGTTCTATGCCATTTCGTACAGCCCCTTTTTATCGCCCTGTCCTACGAATATCCTTACATTGTTTTGTGCGCTACCGCACGGCCAGTAGGGGCGTCACACGGTAATGTAACCAACATTGACGCGCTAATTATCGAAATGGACCTCCGATATGGAAAACTCCTTGCGATTGCAAGACCGGATGCCCAGCGGATGGCTGGAGTCCATTGGGCGGGCGATAAAATCGGGACCGGAAAAGGCGCCTGTTTCGCGCACCAACTGAAGCGCTGCAACGGGATCTGCGCGGGCAGAGAAGCACCCGAACTTCATTATCTGCGCTTAAGATTCCGCTAAGGCTCAAATCATGGCCTTATGCGGGCAGAATCGGCATACGGAATACGATGAGTCGTCCGGCCGCTCCGACATGGCTCTATTATTGCCACAGAAAGGAGGGAGGGACACGCAAATATACTTACTGTCAGGCGGTCAAGCTCATTTTTGCTCGCCTTACTTCCTTCTCCACCAGTTTTGGCTGGCTCTCGATAAGGTGCAGAAGAATCCTGGCAGATTCTTCCGGCACGCGCCGGCCCTGCTCCCAGTTCTTCAGGGTTCCCAATGAAAAACCAAACCGCTCGGCAAATTTCTCTTGTGAAAGTTTCAGGCCCTCACGAATGACCTTTACGTTGACCTCTCCCGTCTTTACCCGAGTCACCTGGCCACTTTGCTGTTGACCTGATTCATAGGCTAAAACATCTTCCAGAGCCTTGACGGTTTTAGCGGATATTTTCATGTTTGTGCCTCATTCCTGTATGGATTAATAGGATTTATAACCAGTCCTTGATCACACCCAGCAGCCACTCGAAAGCTTCCTTGCCCGCGGCCATGTAACCGCCTGTTCGCAGCAAACTCGTAGATAAACCAATCGTTGGGTTCTTCCAAGAATCCTCCATGCGGCCAATGAATCCGATATGATTGAATATAGGCGTCATTGACGCCTATATCAATATGGGCGCCGCTATATGTAGAGCGCAAATAAGCTGTCCGGGTCTGTAGCGTACAACCCCTCATACGGATAACGATCTCGGGCTTCCGGTGTTTCTCATAATTTTCACGAACACTTCTTCCAGATCAGGCTGCAATACCTCCATTTCCAGGATTTTCACCTCTGCCACACGCAACGCGGTCATCACATTTTCAAGCCGGGAGTATTCCTCGATCGCCAGAATGTAGCACTCTTCCTCGCGACCACTTAGTAACGATTGTAGCGCCGAAGGCAATGCATCCGGCAGCAACCGCAATCGCACCGAGCATCCGGAAATGCTATTGATGAGATTTACGATGCTGTCGAGCACAACGATATTGCCTTGTTTTAACATCGCGACACGGTTGCACAAGGCTTCCGCTTCATCAAGATAATGAGTCGTGAGCACAATGGTATGACCGTCGCGATTCAATTGTTTGATGAAACGCCACAGCGCGTGGCGCAATTCCATGTCCACCCCCGCGGTGGGCTCGTCCAGCACGATCACCGGCGGCTTGTGCACCAAGGCTTGCGCCACCAGCACGCGCCGCTTCATGCCGCCGGACAATGTACGCATGTTGGCGTCGGCCTTATCGGCCAAGTCCAGATGGTGAATGATCTCGTCTATCCAGGCGCCATTATTCCTCAGGCCGTAATATCCGGATTGAATCGCGAGCGTTTCCCGAACGGTAAAGAATGGGTCAAACACCAACTCCTGCGGTACGACCCCCAGCATGCGGCGAGCTCCCCGATAGTCGGCGATAACATCGTACCCCATCACTCTGATACTGCCGCTGCTGGCGAGGGTCAGGCCGGCGATGATATTGATAAGCGTGGTCTTGCCCGCACCGTTGGGCCCGAGCAAGGCAAAAAATTCACCCGCTTCGATTGTCAGATCAACACCGCCCAAAGCATGCAATGCCCCGAAGCGCTTGTGCACCTGCCTGGCTTCGATTGCCGGGGTCATTGAGGAATTGAGGAATTGAGGAATTGAGGAATTGAGGAATTGAGGAATTGAGGAATTGAGG
>JAKDLC010000398.1 GCA_030453055.1 Nitrosospira sp. | reverse complement strand
GAATTGCACCTTCCATGGTTGAACGGTACTTGGTAAGTTCTACCGTAGCTTTTTCCAGACCCGAATCCAGTGTTACAAGTACCTGGCCTGTACTAACGCTTTCACCGCGGTCAACCCAGATCTTCTCGATGATTCCGGTCGTGCTCGGCCTGATGTCAACGATCTGACGTGCCTCGATCAAGCAATCGAAATCCCCCGCCCACCCAAGTGCCGTTACACAGCAGGACGCCGAGACAAGCAAAATTTGTACAATAAAACGCCTTATGCGCATGGCCAATTTTTTTTGCCACCCATAATCAGCCTATCCATTACTCTCCACGCCCTGCAAAAGCGAGCATCCTTGACAATCCCTGGTCTTCCACCACGGTCTGACGACGTATTCGCGAATAGTGCCGTTCCGATGCGCGCTGTACCAATTCTCGCAGCAGCTTTGCTTTCGGACCGGTGATCACGTTACTGAAACTTGATTTGCCCATAATCATACGAGCCATGTTTCCGGAAAACAGAGTGAACAATTCGTCTTCCAGGGAAACAATGGATTCGTAGCTTCCCTTATCCCCCTGGCGTCCAGCACGGCCATAAAGCTGTCTATCGATGCGCGACGACTCGTGAAACTCCGACAAAATTACGTGCAGTCCGCCTTTATCCGATACGCCGGCCGCCAATTTGATATCTGTTCCACGGCCCGCCATATTCGTCGCGACTGTTACACGGCAAAGATTTCCGGCCTGCTCAACGACAGTTGCCTCATCCTCATCCTGGCGGGCATTGATTACACTGTGTTCGATTCCCTGTTCCTTGAGCAGCGCACTCAAATGCTCTGAGGCGGCGACCGAACGCGTTCCAATCAGGACCGGACGGCCTTCATCGTGGATCTGCTGAATGCTCTTCAGGACGGCATGCCAACGCGCCGCGCTGTTGGAAAAGATTTGTATTCCCAGATTCCGGCGCTGTACCGCACGATTCGTGGGAATTCGCAACACATCCAGTCCGAACACGGTGCTTAACTCACCCGCCACCTCGGTAGCCGTGCCAGTCATACCGCCAAGCCGTAGATATCGTCTAAAAAACCGTTGATACGTGATGCGCGAAATGGTTTCACGCCGATCGGTAAGCGCACATCCTTCCTTCACCTCGATCATTTGATGCAGTCCGCTTTCCCAGGTTCGATCCGCCATGACTCTTCCGGTGTATTCATCTACAATTTGCACCTTATCATCCACTACGATGTAGTGCTTGTCGCGCATATACAGCAACTGGGCTGCCAAGGCTTGCTCAATCAACTCATGCCGTGCACGTGCAACTTGCCAGAGGCCGGGAAGGTTGCCACATAAGCCGGTGACCTGATCACGACCGGCACGAGTCAGCTGGATCGATTTATCAGCAGCAAAAATCTGAAAGTGCAGCTCATCTTGAAGTTGCCGGGAGAAATCCAGCGCTCTCTGATAGTCATCAGCACCCTGCTTGTCAGAGACGCTGCTGGAAATGATGAGTGGCGTTCGCGCCTCGTCGATGAGCACACTATCTGCTTCATCGACAATCGCAAAAAATAATCCGCGCAAGAAGGTTCCCGGGTTCGCTTCCTGCCCGAACAGACGAGCCGCTGCCCGGCGTGCACCGGAGACATCGCCGGCGGAGGAAATCCGGTCACGCAAATAATCAAATACCAGATCCTTATTGACGCAATAGGTGACATCACAACGATAAGCATCGCGCCGAATCTCCATGTCTTGATCGGGAATGACCATCCCGACGCTAAGACCAAAGAATTCATAGACAGGCTGCATAAGCTTGGCGTCACGCCGGACAAGATATTCATTTACGGTAATTACATGGACCGGCAAACCTGCCAGCGCAACCGCTACCGCGGGCAGCACAGCGGTGAGCGATTTGCCCTCACCGGTTTGCATCTCGGCCAGTTTGCCGGTCAACATCACCCGCCCGCCGATTAATTGTACCGGAAAGTGCCGCAGCCCCAGTTTACGCCCGCAAACTTCCCTCACCAATGAAAAAACTTCAACCGTCATGGCGTCAGTCAACCCTTGACGAGCAATCTTCCCCCGTAGATCATTTACGCACGCATTCAATTGTACTTCGCTCAAACCTGAGAGCACGTTACTCCGATTCACGACCGCGCCAGCGAAGCCTCTTAAGCGTTTAAGTCGAAGACGAGATGTCAATAGTCGCGTTTCGCCGATTACCGAGCCTAAAAACCGATCCAGCGCATTATCAAACGTATCCAGCCGCTCCGGATAAGGACCGGGA
>JAKDLC010000057.1 GCA_030453055.1 Nitrosospira sp. | reverse complement strand
TTATTAATCATGACTCTGATCTATTAAATGAGCGGTCAACTACCGGATTTAGGTTAACTATTTTGATTCAGCAATCAGGGAATAACATGGACCAGGGAAAAATTGTTCAATGTATCGGCGCGGTGGTTGACGTCGAGTTTGCACGCGAAGCGATGCCGAAAGTGTATGACGCGCTGGTGCTGGAAGGAACCGAGCTGACGCTCGAAGTTCAGCAGCAATTGGGCGACGGTGTTGTGCGCACGATCGCGCTGGGGTCTTCGGATGGGCTGCGTCGCGGCATGATGGTAACCAACACGGGAGACCAGATTCTGGTGCCGGTGGGCGCCAAGACGTTGGGCCGGATCATGGACGTTCTGGGAAGGCCGATTGACGAGATGGGGGCCATCGGTGCGGAAAAGAGCATGTCGATACACCGGAAGGCGCCGGCATTCGACGAGCTTTCCGCATCCACCGAATTATTGGAAACCGGTATCAAGGTTATCGATCTGGTCTGTCCCTTTGCCAAGGGCGGCAAGGTAGGGCTGTTTGGCGGCGCGGGCGTGGGCAAGACCGTAAACATGATGGAATTGATCCGCAACATCGCCATCGAGCACAGTGGTTTTTCGGTATTTGCGGGCGTGGGCGAGCGAACCCGGGAAGGCAACGATTTCTACCACGAAATGAAAGAATCCAATGTGCTGGACAAGGTGGCGCTGGTGTATGGGCAAATGAACGAGCCGCCCGGTAACCGGTTGCGCGTGGCACTGACCGGTCTGACCATGGCGGAATTCTTTCGCGACGAAGGCCGCGACGTGTTGCTGTTTGTAGACAACATCTACCGCTTCACCCTGGCGGGCACAGAGGTATCGGCATTACTGGGCCGGATGCCATCGGCGGTGGGTTACCAGCCGACGCTGGCCGAGGAAATGGGACGTCTGCAGGAGCGCATCACTTCCACCAAGTCCGGTTCCATCACGTCGATCCAGGCTGTCTATGTGCCGGCGGACGATCTGACCGATCCATCGCCTGCGACGACTTTCGGCCACCTGGATGCAACCGTGGTGCTGTCGCGCGACATCGCCTCGTTGGGGATATACCCGGCGGTGGATCCGCTCGACTCCACTTCGCGCCAGCTCGATCCCCTGGTGGTTGGAGAAGAGCACTACAATACCGCACGCGATGTGCAGCAAACCTTGCAGCGCTACAAGGAGTTGCGCGACATCATCGCAATTCTGGGAATGGATGAACTTGCCCCCGAAGATAAGCTGGCCGTGGCGAGAGCGCGCAAGATTCAGCGCTTTCTTTCGCAACCGTTTAACGTGGCGGAAGTGTTCACCGGTTCACCGGGCAAATATGTTTCACTGAAAGAAACCATCAAGGGTTTCAAAGGCATTGTCGCCGGCGATTATGATCATCTGCCGGAACAGGCGTTCTATATGGTCGGCGGAATCGATGAGGCGGTCGAAAAAGCCAAGACTCTGCAATAGAACGAAACAGTATTTTTATGAAGCTGGCTTCATAAATAGGTACGCCCCTATACGGTTGAGCAGGATGGGTGGAGCGATGCGTAACCCATCATTTGGCTGAGAATGATAAATATAAGTAAGCCCGCCAATCAAATGATGAATGGAAGCTAAAAAAATGGGTGTGTTTCACGTTGATATAGTCAGTGCGGAAGAATCCATCTACTCCGGCCCTGCCGAGTTCCTGGTTGCCCCGGCGGAAGCGGGAGAAGTGGGTATTTATCCGCAACACACGCCCATGTTGACCCGAATCAAGCCCGGTTCGGTACGCATCAAGGCACCCTTGCAAGAAGAGGAGTTAGTCTACGTTTCCGGCGGCATGCTGGAAATTCAGCCGGACGTGGTAACCATCCTTGCCGACACCGCTGTGCGGGGGGGCAATCTCGATGAATTGAAAGCGATCGAGGCCAAGAAGCGGGCAGAAGAAGCCATGAGAGACCGCTCCTCCGCGATGGACTATGCGCGGGCTCAGGTGGAACTAAGCCAGGCTATCGCACAATTGGCGGCAATTCAGAGACTGCGAAAGCGCGGGCATTGACGTGATGCGCGATTCCGGCGGGGGCGGCGGTAGCCGCCTTTTTTATTCGTGAAAATAAACTACGTATGAAACGTCTGTTTGCTGAGACGGTACTTTGCCGAGCGGGTTTGGCTAGTGTTCAGTGCGCATTTGTCGCCCCGACCCTCGTCGATTTTCGATGATGGCCAATCCCAACAATTCGCTGAACCGTGAGGCCGTGGTAGAGTCGCGCCACTTTTTCGAAGCCGTCCTCGTATTTATGGCGTTCGCCGTTATCATGTTCATTACGGCGCCGACCAACGGCGACTTCGCGTGGAGTGACGCGCCTCGCCACGGCTTGAACGGAATATTCGTTCGAGATTTTCTCATTGCGATGCCCTGGGAGGACCCACGGCAATATGCAGTAGATTACTACCTCCGTTATCCGGCGTTGACCATTCTGTTTTATCCGCCGCTCTTCTCCGTGTTTCTCGCAGGCAGCTACTCGATCTTCGGATTCTCGCATGCTGTGGCTCAAGGCACGGTAGCATTATTTCATCTTGTACTCGGCTTGGCCGGTTACATGCTAGCCCGTCGCTGGATGGCGCATGGTTATGCCATCGCGGCTTCGCTGTTGCTCGCCGGTGCGCCGGAAATCGCGTTCTGGGGTCGGCAGTTGATGCTCGACATCCCCGCGTATGCATGGCTGGTCCTCATGGCGGTTATGTTTGTGCGCTACCTCGACCACGGCGAGAACCGATACCTGTGGCTGACGGTAGCCCTGTTTGTCGCGGCAGTCTATACCAAGCAAACGTCATTATTTGTCATCTTCGCGCTCGCTGCGGGGATCATTGCCTCACAGGGATGTCAGGCTTTTCGCAATCCGCGGTTATGGATCGCAGCAGTCGTGCTTCTCCTGCTGTTGGTTCCCCTGGTTTTGCTCCAGTTGAAGTTTGGCCAGGTCAACACGGCATCTATCCTGGGGAGTCAGCGCGCGGACGTATCCCGATTATCGATCGAGGCGTGGACATATTATGCAGCTCAGCTGCCCAGTCAACTGGGCTGGCCGACAGTAATCCTCGCCGTCATTTATCTGGTTGGTGCGATGCTGAAGCCTGGCTGGCGCCTGCCTCGGCCTCACATGGTATTTGTCGTCACATGGTTTGTCGCCGGTTACCTCTTTTTCTCATATATAATGGTTCGTGAACCTCGTCACGACCTGATGGCGCTTTTGCCCATACCGATTTTTGCGGTGTTGGCTATCAAAGAGCTAGCCGGGAGTCGGTTTAAAAAAACGGGACTTATCGTAGCGGGCGCCGTCACGGCCGGGTCCGTCGCATGGTTGTTAGTGGCCTATCCTGTCCATTGGGTCAGCGGCTATTCCGAGGTAGCGGATGTGGTTTTGAAGCAGGCGCCCAGGAACAGCGTGGTCCTGTTTTCCGGCTATCGTGATGGGAGTTTTATCTTCAATATTCGTGCCGGGCAACGCTCTGACATAAGTGTCGCACGAGCTGACAAGCTCCTGCTTCGGGTAGCGATTGAGCGCGAGCGCGGTGTGCAGGATCGCAGTCTGACTGCGGATCGGATCGAGGAACTGATCAAGCAACATGCTATTCGCTATGTGGTCGCCGAAACCGGGTTTTGGGATGATCTTCCTTCCATGGCGGCGTTGAAGTCATTGCTGCAGGATGCAAACCGGTTTGCGGTGGTGCGGCGCATTGCGACTCAAGCCAACTATCCGAGTACGGATGGCGAGCTCGTCGTATACCGGTACTTGGGCGAAGTCGACACAGACCCCTTGCCTCTCAGTGCGGAATTGGTAGGAATTGGTGTAACACTTAAGGGAGGAGCGCTCGTTGAATAGGATACTCTCTGTGGCATGTCCGTCCAAACCGGACGCAAATACCGGGCGAAGCGCAAGCGGGCCGGTGCGGTGTAGAACTACGCCGTGACGTTTATCCATACCTGGAGCCGGAAAATCACGAAGTAGCGCGCTAGTGCAATAGCCGCTAACTTGGATTTTGAGCGCGCTATGTGATAAATTAGCCCTACTCAATTTCCTGGCTTGAGGCCCGATCGAAATTTTGCCAGACAAACATCCCGTCGCCCGGAGCGCATGCGCGGACAATAAGCGACAATAACGATGCGCATCAAGCTCACTACTCGCGGCCGCGATTCGTTATCACTCTTTGTTGATGCCTAAACTGAATATCGTCATTCTCGCTGCCGGACTCGGCAAGCGCATGAACTCGGCACTGCCCAAGGTTTTGCATCCGCTGGCGGGCAAGCCCTTGCTGGCGCATGTGCTCGACACCGCCCGCGCGTTGTCGCCGCAGCGAATTTGTGTTGTCTACGGACACGGCGGCGAGGCTGTGCCTCAGGCAATGGACGACGCAACGCTTATCTGGGCGCAACAGATGCCTCAACTGGGTACCGGCCATGCCTTGATGCAAGCGCTGCCGCATCTGGATCGGCATGGCACGACGCTCGTATTGTATGGCGATGTGCCGCTGACCCACGCTGAAACGTTAAAAAAGCTGATCGCAGCGGCGGGAGAAAAAACATTGGGTATGCTGACTGTGGAGCTGCCTGACCCATCCGGCTATGGTAGAGTCGTGCGAAACAGCGAAACCGGCAAAATCACCGCCATAGTCGAGGAAAAAGATGCCAGTCAATCCCAGCGCGAAATCCGCGAGATCAATACCGGCATCATGGTTATTCCCAACGAATATCTCCATGACTGGTTGCATAAACTGGAAAACAACAACGCGCAAAAAGAATATTATCTGACCGACGTTGTCGAGATGGCGGTCAGGGATGACGTCAAGGTAGAAGCCACGCAGCCGGACCATGCCTGGGAAACCGTTGGCGTCAACAGCAAGGCGCAGCTCGCCGCGCTTGAGCGTATCTACCAGAACGAATTCGCGACAAAATTACTGGAGCGGGGCGTGACGCTGGCAGACCCGTGCCGTATCGATATTCGCGGTCAACTTGACTGCGGCAGGGATGTGGAGATAGATATCAACTGCATTTTCGAGGGTCATGTACATCTAGGCGACGGCGTGAAAGTGGGCGCTCACAGTATACTGAGAAATGTCAAGGTTGCAGCCGGGTCGGCGATCGCACCCTTCAGTCTGATCGACGCTGCGGAAATCGGAGAAAACTGTCGCATTGGCCCTTACGCCCGCATTCGTCCCGGCACCAGGCTCGCCGACGAGGTCCATATCGGCAATTTCGTCGAAGTCAAAAATAGCACCATTGCCACCGGCAGCAAGGCAAATCATCTGAGTTATATCGGTGACTCCGTAGTCGGTAAAAATGTCAACATCGGCGCCGGGACGATTACCTGCAACTACGATGGCGCCAACAAGTACCAGACTATCATCGAGGACAACGTTTTTGTCGGCTCCGACACGCAACTGGTTGCGCCGGTGACGGTGGCGCAGGGCGCTACCATTGGCGCCGGTTCGACCATCACCAAAGACACGCCGCCGGAAACGCTGACGCTGTCACGCGCCAAACAAATCAGCATCGACGGATGGAAGCGTCCGGTTAAAAAAGCGAAGGCCGAAAAATGAAATATGAAGTGGTGGAATCTATTCGACCTTGTAATTCACCGGAACGAAGCGAAGAGGAAATCTATCAATGTGTGGAATAGTCGGTGCAGTAGCTAAAAGGGATATCGTTCCCACTCTGCTGGAGGGTTTGCGCCGTCTCGAATACCGTGGCTATGACTCCGCCGGACTTGCCCTGATGAATGGGGGATTGCACAGACTACGCACCACCGGGCGGGTTGCGGAACTGGGCAAACTTGCGGACGAGCAGGATTTTCATGGGGAGGTCGGCATCGCCCACACCCGCTGGGCGACTCACGGCGCGCCTTCCGAGCGCAACGCCCATCCGCATTTTTCCGGAGAAATTTCGAAAGTGGCGGTGGTGCATAACGGCATCATCGAAAATCACGAGGCATTGCGACAGCGTTTGCAGAATGCGGGATTTAAATTCGTTTCCGACACCGACACCGAAGTTATCGCTCACCTCATCACCTCCAAGCTGAATGAAACCCCGGATCTATTCGAAGCGGTGTGCCGTTCGGTGGGTGAGTTGCAAGGCGCTTACGCCATCGCCGTAATGGAAGAAGCGCACCCGGAGCGTATCGTTGTGTCTCGCAACGGCGCGCCGCTGTTATTGGGGCTGAGCGAATCGGGCAACTATGCCGCCTCCGACGCGTCCGCTTTGTTGCAGGTGACCAAGCATATGATCTATCTGGAAGAAGGCGATGTGGCCGAGCTGCGCCGTGACGGCTATCGCATTGTCAATCTGCATGACGGTGCGCGCAAGGACGTGGTGCGTGCCGTGCACGAAAGTGAATTGACCAACGAAGCCGTGGATATGGGACCCTATGCCCATTTCATGCAGAAGGAAATATTCGAGCAGCCCGGGGTCGTGGCGAATACGCTGGAAATGGTGCTCAACGCCCAGTCTATTTCCCCACGGCTGTTTGGCAGCGAAGCGGAAGATATTTTCAAGAAGACCGATGGCGTTCTGATACTCGCCTGTGGAACCAGCTACCATGCGGGACTGGTCGCCCGCTACTGGCTGGAAACGCTCGCGGGGTTGACTTGTAATGTCGAGATCGCCAGTGAATACCGCTATCGTGAGCCGGTCGCCAACCCCAACGCGCTGGTGGTGGGAGTTTCACAATCGGGAGAGACAGCCGACACCCTGGCTGCGCTCACCTACGCCAAGTCGTTGGGCCATCGTTACAGTCTTGCCATTTGCAACGTAGCCGAAAGCGCCCTGGTGCGGCAGACCGATCTGCGCTTTCTCACCCGCGCCGGCCCGGAGATCGGCGTCGCGTCCACCAAGGCATTCACCACCCAATTGGCGGCGCTCATGCTGCTTGTCATGACGTTGGCGAAACTGCGCGGCAAGTTAACCGGCGAGGGCGAACGTGAAATGATTGTCGCGCTGCGGCATTTGCCCGTTGCGCTACAGCGTGCGTTGCAAGTGGAGCCTCAGGTCAAGGCTTGGGCCGAAGGATTTGCTCAAAAAAACCATGCTTTATTCCTCGGGCGGGGCATGCATTACCCCATTGCCATGGAAGGCGCGCTCAAACTCAAGGAAATTTCTTACATCCACGCCGAAGCCTACGCCGCCGGAGAACTGAAGCACGGCCCGCTTGCGCTGGTGGACAAGGATATGCCGGTGGTCGCCATCGCCCCCAACGATGCGCTGCTGGAAAAACTCAAATCTAATTTGCAGGAAGTCCGTGCGCGCGGCGGGGAACTGTATGTTTTTGCCGATGCCGATTCCCGCATGCAGGAAAGTGAAGGCGTTCATGTCATCCGCCTGGCGGAACATGCCGGGTCGCTCAGTCCCATCCTCCACACCATCCCCCTGCAATTACTTGCTTATCATGTTGCCTTGCAAAAAGGCACGGATGTCGATAAGCCGCGGAATCTGGCGAAATCGGTGACGGTGGAGTAAATCAATAAATTGGATTCGTCGGTTAGTAGTTTGGGTCTTTCGTGATGCAAAAGATGTCTGGGTTCCCGTTCTTCCCATAGCTCTAATAGTAGTAGTACGCATGGTTGATATCCGGTTTGGGCGAGCAAGGGGTATAGAGGGAACGTCCACCGCCATAGCGAAGGGTACCGTAGGACAAATTTTCGGTAAAACTATTAGGCTCCCTGAGTGTTGGTAAAAAAACACGATATTATCTCGAGCAGTCAACTCATCAGGAGCCAACCATGTTTGACACTCTATGGGCAACCATCATATCCCCCTCCGGACTAATTGTAATGATTATTGGTGGGGTAATTTCTCAGATATTAACAGGATGGATAAGCCTTGTATTTGGCAAGACTAAGAATGCCCTATTAGGATTTCTAACTGAGCGGTCAGATAAACAGAAAGCCATACGGCGGAGGCTCGTTGAAATAATGAGGGCTGATAAGAATAAGGTCCATTATTTCGTAATGCGAGGGAACCTTTACGGTAATCTCTCAATTATTCTTCTCCTCGTTGCAGCGACCAATACCCTACTGGCTTTCGCAGCAAGGAGTGACAATGATGCCATTATAATAAACTTTCTAATAATCAACACTGGGATTTGCATGGTGACTTCAATATATTGTCTCTTTCGTTCATTGGCAATTACCCAAGATGTAGGGAGGGTAGTATGGCCTACTGAACAAGCATCTTCAGATAATCCGACTCCTGACGAGGATATCCCATTCCCTACCAAGGTGAAATCTCCTGTTAAGGTTCGGGGGTCGTGCGCCTCGGGCTAGGCCAATGTCGAAAGCGAAGTAACGGGGACACGAAGTAACGAAGTAACGGGAACAGACCACGGTTCTTTCTCATAAGACGTGTCTTTTATCCTTAGTCTCACAGTGGATATCGAACGTTCGTTGAGTTAATTTCGGTCAAACTGCAGCGCCTGTATCGGCTTAAAGTCAGCTACTTAGATTTCTGAACGCGGCGGGTTCCCCGGCTTCGCGTGAAAAGGTGATACCTTGATATCTTTCTCACGCTTGCGGGCCTGGGCAATCTCAAAACTGTTCTGCATCCGCATGAGCGTGTCCATCGAGACACCAAAAGCTTTCTCGATGCGAAGCGCCATTTCCGACGACAGCGAAGCACGCTCGTTGAGGAAAGCGGACAGCGCGGGGCGCGTCACCCCTAGGGCCTGTGCCGCGCCAGTCACCGAAAGCCCAAGCGGCTCGATGATTTCTGTTCTTACGAACCCACCCGGATGGGCTGGACTCTTCATGCGTATTCCCTGTACTGCGCTCACAATCCACCTCCTCTTAGTGGTAGTCCTTATAATCGAGGTCGATGATTTCAACCTCGGTTTGCTCGATGCGAAGCATCATGCGCCAATTTTTGGTTACGAATAGACTCCATGTGCCTTTGTGGTCTCCGGTAAGCTGGTGGGCTTTCCAGTTTGGCACCGTCCGCAACTCGTCCTCTCTCTCCATGTCCTGGAGGAATGAAACGATCTTGCGGACTTTCGGCATGATCGCCGGTTGAAGGCCGGAGGCGTCGTCATTCTCGATAAATCAGCGTAATCCCTTATGGATCACGTTTCTGATCTTCATAGCCGATGTTATTCCAGCGAAATGTATCGTGTCAAGCTACACATTACATAAATGACGCTGATTGGGCGGTTATTTGGATTGCAAAAAACAACGATAATCGTGTCTGACCCCATTTTATTCATACCGTAGCGCCTCCACCGGTTTCAACGCAGCCGCCTTTCTAGCCGGATAAAACCCGAAAAATATCCCCACCGCAGAGGCAAAGGCGAATGCCAGGGCGACCATGCCGAATGTGATCACCACCACCATATCCGCTGCCTGACTCACGGCCCAGGCGCCGCCGATGCCAATGGCGACCCCGGCGAGACCGCCGAGGATGCAGATTACCAGCGCCTCCAGCAAAAATTGCGCGAGGATGGCGCGACGATTGGCGCCGATGGCCATGCGGATACCGATTTGGCGGGTGCGCTCGGTCACCGACACCAGCATGATATTCATGATGCCGATGCCGCCCACCAGCAGCGAAACTGAGGCGATGGCGCCCAGCAGCCAGGTCATGATCTGAGTGAACTCCAGGGCCTTGCTGACGAGTGCGGTGAGGTTGCGCACATCAAAATCGTTGTCGGCGGTTTTAGCCAGGTGGTGGCGTTGCCGCAGCAGGCGGGTGATGGCTGCCTGCACCGGCTCCAGCTGGTCGGCC
>JAKDLC010000056.1 GCA_030453055.1 Nitrosospira sp. | reverse complement strand
CTGGCGCTGTGCTGTTGGTGTATGCCCATGAAATAAGCCAGCCGTAGCCCATCTGTACAACCGCAGTCGTCAGGAAAACACCCATATTTACCAAAGCGAGTGCGACTCCGATAATATCTTCGGAGACGCTTTCCTTCACGGCAGCAAAGGATACGGCAACCTGCGCGCTCGACAGGCCCAAAGCTACGAAACAAGCCAGTCCAGTCGCCGCGCCCGTCCAAGGCCCAAGCAATAGCCAAGCCCACGCGACTGCGCTGAACAGCGATGCTAAGAAGACGAAGGCCTTACGATTATGCAACCAGTCCGAGAAGTGGCCGACAAGCAATGAGCCAAGCCCGTAAGGAACCAAAGCCCATGTAATGATCCATGATGCCGTGCTGGTCGGCAGACCAAAACCATCGCTGAGGAACCGAGTACCCCAGAGTCCAGCAAAGGCATAGAATGTACCGTTCGTGCCGGAAATCGCGACTAGAATTAGCCAGACCTGTGGTTTACGTGCGGCCTCTAGCCAAGCCTTTGTTTGCGTCAGATTGGAGCCGCTTTGAAGTGGGGCGCTTGGCGCCGCTTGACGATTGACAGCTTCTGGACTGCGCCAGAGCAGGGCAATTGACACGCTGACAAAAAGTGTGGCCGAGCCAAGTCCTATAAATACCGAACGCCACTCAACCATTCGAAGCAGTGCGTATGCGGGTGCTTCGGCAACGATTGAGCCCAAGCTGCCAATGAGGAGCGTACAGCCCGTTACGAAGCCGAAATGTCGACCATCAAACCAGATGGCATTGTTCTTCATCGTAGCTACGAAGACAATCGACATGCCAAACCCGACGAAAAAAGGACCAGCGAGTGCTACCGTGTAGCTTGGTGCCAAACCGAGCGAGAACGCTCCAACGCTCATCAGTAGTGTGCCAACAGTCGCAGGTGCCCGGATGCCAAACCGGTCCACAATTATGCCGGCGGGAATTTGCATCAATGTGTAGACCCAGAAATGCGTGGCCGCAAAGCCGCCAATTCCGGCCGCGCCCAGCTCAAAGGTCTGACTGATCGGCTTCAAGAAGGTGGCCTGCGCAAATCGATTGAAAAAGCCGATAAAAAAAGCGGTGGCCAGTAAACAATAGCTAAGTTTGCGCCAGGTTGTAGCTCTCATAGGGTATCCGACGGGGTAGTGAAACCGCCCTGGAGTGTGGTTCCGATGAGGAGCTGTGCCAACTGATGGACAACCGTCTCTCGCGGAGTGTATCGCCCCGGCACACAATTATTCAGTCCGCAGTGCTGATATACGACGATATCATCGTCCTCTTTGATGACTTGATCCAAGCGTTCGCGATAGCAGGGCAATTTTTCCTCATATTCAGGCGTACCGATAACCTCTTCAGGAAAGCAGTACCCCACGTCGACTTCCACGCGAGTTGCGTTGATTGGCGTTTTCTGAATCCACCACATGCAGTCCGGGGCGTTAACGATGAAAAAGCCGGGAAGGATGATGCAGAAATGTGTACCTTTCAGCCCGTCCCCAAACGCATTCGGGCTGAAGGGTAAACCTAGATGTCGCTTGTTCGGTTTGATCGCTACAGTTTGTGGTGATCGATTGAACACGCCGACCCATTGCCCACTTGGTTGTAAGATTTCAACCGGCTGCTCGCCGATTGAACCTCGGTGAACGTGTGGTGTATGTAGTGTCTCCATGTCCACCTCTGTATAGAGTTTCCAGTTCGTTTCCAGCTCATAACGCCGATGATGGACGCACCGCATGGTTGTTGTCGCATGCGGCTTGGCCACGGTTTCGATGTAGTTGCCGAGATATTGATCCAGCGGCAGAGGCGGTCGCTGAGAGAGATTAATGAATACAAGGTTTTCACGCACTTCGCATGGCCGCTCAATTAAATTCGCGTCCAGTTTCTCTAGTTGGAAGCTATCTTCTACTTCGATTCCAGGCGCTCGAAATAAGCGACCGTCGAGTCGGTACGACCAGTGATGAAAAGGGCAAACGAAGTTCTTCATTTTCCCGTGATGGCATTGCGTTAGTGGGGCACCACGATGGCGACAGGTATTGAAGAACGCGCGTAGCCTTTGATCATTACCACAAACAACAATAATCGGGGTGTTATCGAAACTACGAGTGATGTATTCCCCCGGCGATGTCAAATCCGATGCTAAGCAGACGAAGTGCCAAGCCTGTTGGAAAATAGCAACTCGTTCACGTGCATACCAGCGCTGCGATTTATAAACAAATGCAGGTGGTTGTACTGCGTTTGGAAGCTCTTTGAAGAGTTCGGAAAGACCCATCGATCCAGAGAAATCAGTGAAAATCAGGGGTGGTGATTCCATCTATGTGCTCAGAGTGCATAAGCGGATAGCAATGATTATGAGGTCGCAGATTTCCGCAATACCGATATAAATTTACAATATGAAAGCAGTACAATTAGGTGATGCTTTATCGCACCGTATTATGAAATCTATCATCAGTTGATTACTCTTTAGAATAGGAATGTAACGACGCAGCCAATCAACAAGGCATTAACCCCTGCTACGATGGCACCAAACCGCATCAAAAGGGACTCTTCTTCTTTCGTTCCACCATCTGCCACGCTCAACAGAAAAACGATGATCGGGATAGAGGCAAGAACTGCGTGTCCAGCTGCACTGTTTTGCACGGAGGCATAACTCAACCCTGACGAACCATCAAGCAAATTCGCTGTCGGCATCAAAAGCGCATTGGCCGCTACGTTTGAGCCCGATATGTAACCTGACAACGCGCTGAATGGGGCAAATATCAGCGCGCCTCCAAAGCCGCTTAACGATTTCAAAGCTTGGGCGATAGTGTGCATTTGCCCACTGAGAACCATTGTTTGCGACAAGGCAAGCAACATTGTGACCGACAGCAGAGGTTTGATTGACTTACGAATAGACGGCCATATGTCGTTTTTTTTCAGGCCAGCGGTCAGGGCGGCCAGAAGCAGCGGGATACCCGGCGATTCAAAAAGCCTCCAGTAAAAGCGCCCGGCCTGAATGCCTACGTCGTGTAGACATGGGAATAACACCCAAACCGCGCGCCCGAGCAACACAAACAGCAGAAGCGCTGCATACGGCGTAATTTTACGAGACGGTAAAGTTATACTTTGCCCTGTGAGCTTTGCGATCAAAAGTATCGCAAAGACTACGATCAGGCCGCTGAGAACGCCTGCCACAGCCGGGCCAAGTGCATAATTCGCCCCAATCAGGCACGCTGAGAAAAAGCCCCCGACACTCGTGGCAAGCAGCACCGAATCCGGTCGCCGATAGCCGGCGGCAACTACCGCCAGTGCCGCAGCCAAAGGAAAAACCAACAGACTGGCAATCGCGGTATGGTAACCTAGTGCCCAAGGCGTTGTGCCGGCA
This sequence comes from Nitrosospira sp., assembly GCA_030453055.1. GTDB lineage: Bacteria > Pseudomonadota > Gammaproteobacteria > Burkholderiales > Nitrosomonadaceae > Nitrosospira. The sequence continues at coordinate 6,384 of JAKDLC010000056.1, read as the reverse complement.
ATCGCCGCCCCGACGATTGTGGCAAGACCGAGAGTCCCCCAAGGCATGATGTTCATGCCCAGCAACCCCACGAGCAACGCTCGCGGCCGCTCTAACATCCCGAGCAGCACCGGAACGGTGACCACCATTGAGACGCCAAAGCCAGTCATCGATTCGATAGCGGGCGCCACCCCGACAACGATCACCGCGACCTTAGTACTGGAATTCAGCTGCCAGGACGCAATCCAACTCCGCAGGTTGTCCGTTGCGCCGTTTTCGCGAGTGCAGCGCACAAATATCAAGCCCGGAATAATCACTGAGGCGACCGTGACGACTAGCACCCCGATTTGCGGCGCCAATTGCCCGACGAGAACCGCTTGCACCATACCACTGTGGACAAGGGCGAGCGCTAACGCGAAGACGAATGACACGCTCGCTGCGGTAATTGCCCCCAGCGGCGTGACGAGGATCAACCCAAACAGTAACAGCACCGGTGCAATAGACAAGGCGAGCGACATCGCGGAAACCTGGACCTGTTACAACGACTGAGTTTTCGCGGCGTTGAACTTCTCTTGCAGGGTCATGAATGTATCACCGGGGAAGTCGCCTGTGATTTTCATGCCATTGTGATAGCCGATCGAAACCAACTCAGCATGAGTACCGGTTAAAAAGGCCTCCTCAGCATTGAGTACCTGAGTTGGGGTGATGTTACCGACGTCGACCTCATATCCGAGTTCGCCTAAGAGCTCGATCACGAACCCACGCGTGATTCCGGACAATATGCCGTTGGCTACTCCGGGCGTGAGAATACGGCCTTGCTCTTGTATGAAAAGATTGGCTACGGGTGCCTCGGATACGAAACCGAAAGGATCAAGCAGAATCACATCATCAACACCGATACGATTCGCTTCCGCCTTACCCATAACACTCGGCAGATAATTGAGCGACTTAATCTCCGCAGGGTTTGAGTCAATACCCACCCGACGTATAGTGCTGATTGCCGTCGAGATCGATGGAGTGTCATCACCGTGTAGCGGCGGAATATCCTTTAGGATGACGATGGTCTTGGGCGAAGTACAGAGTCCGGGATCCGGCCCTATCGGTCCGGATCCGCGAGTGACCACGATTCGAATGTAAGCGTTTTCGAGTCCGGCTTTGGCCATCCCTGCAACAATTACGGTTTTCATCTGAGCGTTTGAAATCGGCAGGGTGAGGCCGATACCCCGAGCTGACCGAACGAGGCGATTAAAATGTTCCTGATACTTAAAAATATGGCCTGAGTAAGCCCTTATGCCCTCGTAGACGCCGTCACCATAGAGCAGGCCGTGATCAAAGACTGAGATACTGGCTTGGTCCGAAGTGAGCCATTCGCCATCAATCCAAACTAAATTCGTCATATTAACCCCAACAAGAAAACTTAGGAAAACGCGCCCCGTACGGTATGCTCGATAACACGATCCGGACTGGTCGAAACGAAATCAATCCAGCCGGCCGATTCGCGATCTAGTGCTCGGATACTCTTGTAGTCGGCGGTCTGCTCGCCGCCGACCCCGATCAACGCACTGTCACCAAGTGCCGCCTTGATCCTGCGCGCGCCGCGTCCGATAACCCGGATGACCGTCTCGTCGAAGCGAACAAACGGATCCTCTCCTAGCAAGCCGATCGCGCGGTACTTGGGGATCAATGATTTAACCGAGTCCGCGCGATTCATGTTCAGCGTAGCCGCGGTTAAATCATTGCCACCGAAAAGGAAACCAGTCAGCGCACATGACTGGTTTGCGATTGTCGTGAAGTCCTCGATCTGCACATAAGCATTCATAGTCTCGATCATTATGGCGAGTTCCACGAAGGGCACATCGAAGCCCTCAGCATTCAGTTTGATGGCCTCCTCGGATAACCAATCAGAAAACGTTCGGACCTCATCGGTTAAGGTCACCATGGACAGCAGCAACACGAATCGCTGAGACCTGTCACAGGCTCGTACGCGTGAAATCGCTCTCAAATAACCGCGCAGCTCGCTTTTAGCGAGCCGAGGATCAATCATGTGCAGACGGATGCCGCGTAGCCCGTGAAACGTCTCTGATTCGCTGATATTGGCCGCGACCACATCCAGAATCCGGCGCTCGCTCTTGCCCTGACGTGCCGCGAACGCCGCATTCCCATGGTGGTCTGAAAAAAGCTTGTTATTCGGCATGCACAGCGTCCGAACCACGGACAGCCCGCCACGATTTGCAGAGAGCAGGGTGAAGTATTCTGCCTCAACGAATTCCGCATAGTTTTGATAGGCGCGGCCACGTTCAACATCATCGAAAATAGCTCGGCCGAGAATGATTACACGTAGATCGTCGAGCTCTCTTGTTGTGCGGAAAAGGCGCTCGGTTCGCAATAGACCCACGCCGCATAATGGGTTAGGTGATAACTCAATACGTAACTCGTCGAGTTCATCGTCCCACCTGATACGAGAGCCGGCCATACGGGCCTTAATAACCCCCTCGGCTGTATGCACCGTGCCCGCTATAGCCGGGATTCTCCAGGGTTTGCCAGACCCTGATTGTCCCAGCGTCGACTCGACTGCATCCAGCTTTAACAGGCCCTTGATCCTATTCCGTTTCTCGCTATATGCGTCCGAGCACAGGAAAGCGTCATAGCTAAAGCCACCTGGATCCGCACGTAGACGGTCAGCCAGTATTTCTACAATGAAGTCAAAAGCGAGGGGAATCGGAGCACGAGACGCGGCACAAGGGCCGCGGTAAATTGTACCTGTCGTCCCGTCGATAGTAACTAATTCGCCGTCGTGTAAGCGGGTTTTCGCCCCCTTTGACCCAACGAAGATATCAAGTCCGTCCGTAGCTTGGTCCTCAGACGCACCCGGCAAGTTACCTGTGCCTGTTCGCTTATACTCTGTAGCCGCGTTTTTCGTGCTTCGTAGTATTGCGTTGACCCCGATAATGGTCGGAATTCCCTCACTCTTGGCCTGTACCACACACCACGAATTCGTACTGTGGTTCAGCGAAATAAACCCGGTGGCGTCCTGTAGCGTTGCAAAGTCGTCTACGTCATCAATATCTACGCAGAAGATGTAACTCAGGTGATCGCGATGGTTGGATTCCTTCGAATTAAACCGCTCCAAGGTGTCGCAATTAGTAATCAGTACACCGGTTACGACACCCGGATGCACGGGTGTGCCACTGCCGATGGCAGTCGCTTGTGAATCGATCCGGTCATAAAACAGCATGTCAACGATATGTGGCTTCATAAAGACGGTCGTAAAGTGGCGAGCCAGCGTATGACAGCTTATAGGCCTCTGATAACGAAGGACATAGACAACGCTGGAGTTTTGGAAAGGTACACTCCACCGTGTAACATGGTTGTACCTCCAGAAACGAGCCGAATTGTTACTTGTGTCTACACTCTACGAATCTCTTGCGGATGCGCTTGAAGCCCTAATAGACGGCGGGGTCTACGCCGCAGGCAGCCGTATGCCGTCCATCCGGGCTTTGAGCAAGCAGCGGAACCTCAGCGTTACCACGTGCGTCAACGCCTATCACGAGCTCGAACGCCGGGGCCGTCTCGAATCAAAACCCAGAGCGGGATTCAATGTGCTCGCGCGGTCTCCGTTGTCTTTTGTGCAACCGAGCACGATCAGCGTGAGAAACAGGCCCACGCCGATTAACACTCAGCAGCGGATTCGGCGCATGCTTGAGGCAGCAGGGGACCCGAGAGTCGTCAACTTCGGGGCCGCGAATCCGCACCCCTCTTTTTTGCCAGGTGTGTCGCTTGAGCGCTCGTACCGGCAGGTTTTGCGAAGCCAGCGGCATAGATGTCTCGGCCAAGAGTTCCCGCCAGGCGCTATCGAACTGCGCACCGTAATCACTCGTCGGCTCGCCGCGTTTCAGGTCTACACGTCACCTGACGAGCTGCTCATAACGAACGGCTGCCAGGAGGCAGTCACCATCGCGCTGAAGCTGACAACCTGCCCAGGGGACGTGGTGGCAATCGAATCGCCAACGTATTACGGATTGCTTGAAGTTCTCAGAGCGTTAGGACTTCGGGCGATAGAAATTCCAGCCAACTCGGAGGACGGAATTTCGATAGAAGCGCTGCGACTGGCCGCAACCGAGTGGAAGGTGGTTGCTTTAATAATTATTGCCAACCACTCAAATCCGCTCGGCGTCACGCTTTCCGATCGCAAGAAGCAAAGCATCCTGGCCCTCGCCGAAGAACTGGACTTCAGTATCGTGGAAGACGACGTGTACGGTGACTTACCGATTGCGGGGCATCGACCGCGACCACTTAAGGCATGGGATCATAATCAGCGCGTGTATTATTGCGCCTCCGCGACCAAAACTGTGAGCCCGGGACTGCGTATCGGCTGGCTCTTACCAGGACGTGGCGATATGCAGAAGGCCATCCACCTGCAATACGTCAGCACCGTTTCAGTACAGAGCGTGGGCCAATTCGTTCTCACAGAATATCTAGCGCGTAGCCATGTCGACCGTCAACGACGACTCATGGCTAAGGAATTCGATCTATGCAGGATTCGAATGCTCAACGAGATTGCCAACACCTTCCCGAAAGGCACACAGGTAACGAATCCCCAGGGAGGATTTGTAATATGGGTCGAGTTGCCGCACGATGCAGACACCGTGGAGACTATGGCTCGCGCCTTGCAAGACGGTATTGCCTTCGCACCAGGTACTCTTTTTTCGGTCAATAAGCGGTTCAAGAATTGCCTTCGGCTCAATGCTGCAATGAAATGGAGCGACCGAACTCGTAACGCGCTGGGCCAACTGTCTGAATATTTTCGATAACCGGACTAGAGTTAAGACACTGCACGAAAACCATACGCCAACCCGTTGCAATATTCTTGCGACCATTGCCAAGACAGTGCTCATAGCCCATCGCGTCCAGCTAACGTAGGCTTTCAACAAAGTCGACCCATCGCTTATTCAGCCACTATGCCTGTATCAGGTTCTTTTCACCCACAAATTCTGCGGAGGAGCCAATTTTAAATTTTAAGTCGTTGTTTACAGGGTTAGTTAGTCTTTGACGGGATGGTAAACTTGGGCTGAAGCATTTTCCTATGAAACGGGCCCATAACTGGCGGCTTTGAAGTAGTGTTGGCATTCGTCCGGCTCAAAGCAGGCAATAGCATCGGCTATCGCCTGCCAGAGCTCGGGTATGGTGCGAGTATGCTGGGGCCGCACCAACCCGTGGTAAACCCAGGGTGGTTTGTGAACGAAAATTGAAGTGTTTCTGTTACCTCAGTGATGATACGCATCAGGTATCGATTTCAAGGCTCAAATCGTCCAGGTACTAGTGTCATGTCACACGTAAAATGTCGGATACAGGCGCTTAAGTTTGATGCGTGCGTCGTCGGCAGTGAACTGCCAATCTATCGTGGCTTTCATCTGATCGCGGCGCGCTTGCCACGCGGCCACCTCCGCCGCCATTTCTTCCCGGCTGTCGATACGCCGGGCCAGGCATTGCCGGATCATCACGTTGATTTCGATTTCGGCGACGTTGAGCCAACTGCCGTGCTTGGGCGTAAAGACGAACTCGAAGCGATCCCATAGCGCCTTAGCCCGTTCGGGAGCGAAGGCTTCGTAGAATGCGCCCGGGCTATGTGTATTCAAGTTGTCCATTACCAAGATAATCTTGTCCGCGTCCGGATAGTGCCGGGCGATGTCATCGACAAAATGCGCCCATTCGATCCTGCCTCTGCGTTCGGTCACTTGGGTGATGCGCTTGCCGGCCAGCGGCTCGGTGGCCATGAGCACATTGGCGACGCCACAACGTTTGTACTCGTAGTCGTGTCGGGCCGGCTCACCCGGGCGGACCGGCAGTGGTATACGGGTTTCGCCAATCAACTGGCGTGGTGTTTCGTCCATACAGACCACAGGATAGGCCGCGTTGTAGGGCCGCCGATATACGTCGAGTACGTGTTCCATAGCCGCGACGAACTCGCCATTGGCTTTCGGTGGGATTACCCAGCCGATCTGTCGCCACGGTTTGATTTCGTTTTTTTTAGAACGCGGCGAACCGTTTCATAGGATACCTCGTCGATATAATCCAGTTCGACGGCGCGATCAGCCAATAGCCGCAGCGACCATTGGGCATGGCCTTCGGGGGGTTCGCTACAGCTCAAGGCGACCAGCCGGGCCTCGAACTCCCCATCCGCCTTACGCTTGTAGCGCCGAGTGCTCTTGCGTCGACCCAGGGCAGCCTCCAAGCCCTCCTCGACAAAACGCTTTTTGGTTCGATCAATCTTGCGCATGCTGACGTGCAGAATCTCGGCGATCTCCTCGCCCCGGACTCGCCGGTCATTCCATTCGCCTTCATCGCAATTGAGCAGGATCAGGGCGTTGATGACTTTCTGCGACTGGTGCGAGCCTTTGCGTGTTA
>JAKDLC010000397.1 GCA_030453055.1 Nitrosospira sp. | reverse complement strand
TACTTCTTTGCGGCCACCGTCTCGAGCGAGCGTTTGCTGACGGCCTCAAAGAGTTCGGGTATTGCGATCTTGTTGGACAAGCCGACGACAAAAGCGGGAAGCAGACCGCCCGGATTCGTCAGCAATGTATAGGTGAGGCGGGTGCGCACGCCGCCATCGAGCGGTTCCGCGAGCCATGAGCCTTCATTGAGCTTGACTCGCACCACACCTTCGACTTCTGGCCGGGTTTCGGGACTTGCGATCCACTCGATCTTGAATACGCCGCCATTCACCGGTGTGCCCCGCGTCATCCTGACCTTGAGCGGGTAGTCGCGCTCGCTCACGAACGGCGGCGCAATGCGCGCGTAGGTGACAACTTCGCTATCATCCTTGCGGCTGAGCACTCGCGACTCTTGTACGTAAGGCATGAAATCGGGGTAGTGCTCAAAATCGCTGACAACATGGAAAACGACTTCCGGGGGAGCGTCCACCTCAGAGATCGCAACAATTCTGCGGCCGTTTTCCACGTCCTTCGTAAAAATGACAAGCTCGTTGCTGCGGTAGGCCTCGGTCCAATCCGCACCGGGGCTATTCACGTCGAGCGCCTGGACGGATAAGGCAGTGAATGCGGCGATGACAATGAAAGGGGCAATGCAGCGCATGGGATTTCCGGTAACGGTTTCGATGTTGGGTAAAGGACTCTATTTTTATTCCACATTCCAGATCAGTCTTTAATCAGGCGAATGCTGCGGAACCAGCCGCTCGCCAGCACTGGAGCATCTGCCTCCACTTTCAGTTGCGGAACGCTCGCGAGCACATCCTCGAATACCACATCCAGCCGTGTCACGACGTGCTGTGTCAGCAGATTCAGGGTTCGTCTGAGCCATGCGGTTTCGCCCGGCTTGAGAAACTTGTCAAGTATCAGTACGCTTCCGCCGGGCTTCAGCACGCGCGCAGTTTCTCGCAAGCAGATGCGTGCATCGGGAACTATCGCGAGGATCAAATGCAATACTACATGATCGAAGTACTCATCCGTAAATGGCAGGGACATACTGTCACCCTGGACCAGATCGACACGAAGACTTCCTATGCGTGGTTTTACACGGTTTAGCATGGCGGAGGTAAGATCCAGCCCGATATAACGATGGCATGGAGGAAGATAAGGCAAATCCAACCCCGAACCGATGCCGCTGATGAGAATATCGAGATCGCCCTGCCGGGGCAGTTGCGCAAGGCTTGCCGCCCGCACACCGGTGCCCGCAGTCGCGAGCAAGGCGTCGTACAGCGGGGCGATGATCGTGTAGGAATGGCGCAGGGACATGAGAACAGCCTACCTGTGATTTCGCTTGTCCGGCTTATTGGCAGGCTTATTGGCCGGCTTCTCCCTTGGCATTCTGACCGCTTCATGCGGCTTGGCCGGCACGCCCCGTTCGCGATAAGCCCAAGCCAGCATGGCTACGCCCGCCACAATCATCGGCAACGATAACCACTGCCCCATGCTGATACCCAGCGTCAACAAGCCTATGAACCCCTCGTCCGGTTCCCGGTAAAACTCGGCGGTCGAGCGGAATACACCATAGCCGATAAGAAACATGCCGGAAACCGCGCCCACGGGTCTCGGTTTGGCGGAGTAAATCCACATCAGCGCGAAGAATGCCAACCCTTCAAGCGCAAACTCGTACAGCTGCGACGGATGACGCGGGAGGTCATCCACATGGGGGAAAATCATACCCCAGGCCACATCGGTTGGGCGTCCCCATAACTCGGCATTGATAAAATTACCGATGCGCCCGGCACCCAGCCCCAACGGTACCAGCGGCGCGATAAAATCGGTTACCGCCAGCCACGGCAATTTATATTTTCGGGCCAGCACCGCCATCGCGGTTATCACGCCCAGGAAACCGCCGTGAAATGACATGCCGCCTTGCCACACAGCAAGGATTTCCAGCGGATGCTCCAGATAATAGCCAGGCTGATAAAATAGCACATGGCCCAGCCGGCCACCCAGTATCACACCCAATACGCCGTAAAACAGCATATCGTCGAGCATAACGCTGGTGAACGCCCCTCGAGGATTTTGCTTGATGCGGGTGCGTCCCAGCAGGATGAACGCCGCAAATCCCACCAGATACATGAGCCCATACCAGCGTACGGCAAGCGGTCCAAGGTGGATGGCGACGGGGTCGAATTGCGGGTGAACGAGCATGGGGTTGGGGTTTTTTTGCGGTAAAATAAGCGATTATACGGCAACAGCTATTCCCATTACCTTCATCCCGCTGATTCAAGGATTTTTTCCAGATTTTCACATCCTCAA
>JAKDLC010000396.1 GCA_030453055.1 Nitrosospira sp. | reverse complement strand
CAAGGGCGAGCTCGCCTGCGCACTACGGTTTCGCAGGCACGAAGATCAGGTGCGTTCAATTGCAACGCGAGCGGCGTTGCGGCGAATGCTGGCTTCGCGACTGAAGTTGCCGCCGGACACGCTGCGGTTTGTTGCAAACCGCCATGGCAAGCCCCGTCTGCGGGACGATGCCGCGATCGAGTTCAATGTTTCGCATGCCGGTTGCTTTGCCCTGATTGCGCTTTCGACAAGTGGACAGGTTGGCGTGGATATCGAATATCGCGATCGCGGAGTCGATGCAAAAAATCTGGGGGCATACGTCTTTTCCCCACGGGAGCGCGAATCCGGATTGACAACGGATGAAGGTTTTATTCAACACTGGGTGGTAAAAGAAGCGGTGTTAAAAGCCCTCGGTGAGGGAATTTCCGAGCATCTGCAGGCTATTTCCATTCTGCCGGGTGAGGGGAAATGCTACCGGATCGAGCACGACCGCCCGGAGTGGCTGGGCACAAAGGCTTGGTCCATCGAGGCGCCTGATTGTTACGCTGCGGCGCTGGCGGTGAAAAAACCGTGATTGCGGTGCTTCATAATCTCCCTACAAAACAAAATCCTGCGCAATCATCACGCGAATTCATGAAACATCCGGGTAAAAGATATCGAATTGACTTTCACAAAAAGCGCTATCTGTTTAATCTTAAATAAATTTTGTCATTTCGTCAGCTCGTGAACGACTTACAGCTTATGTAGGATGGGTGGAGCGTAGCGCAACCCATCAAAACCCAAATTGAACAAGCATCAAACCATAATCAAATGATGGGTTGCGCTTCACTCCACCCATCCTACTGAAAACCGTATAGAGGCATAATAAATTTTGTCATTTCATCAGCTTGTGAACGATTTACAGGAATTTGCAATGAAGGCAAGGTCGGTTCCACACCGCAGTTACCCGACAAATATGGTGACGCAGCTTCTGGCGCTGGCAGCGGCGCGTTCGGGCGACACCGCCCTGATCGTGGTGCGTTCGGAAGATTCGGAGCATGCTGCGGCCGCTGATAAGGAAATCGACTATGGAACGCTGGACCGGCATATCCGCGCACTGGCCGCCACCCTTCAGGAGCGCTTTGCAGTGGGAGAACGCGCGCTGCTGCTGCTGGATAACGATGAGCATTACGTCGTTGCCTTCTTCGCCTGTCTGTATGCCGGTTTGATCGCCGTACCCGTTTTTCCACCCGAATCGACGCGCGAGCGTCATCTGGCGCGGTTGCTCGCGATCGCAGCCGATGCGAAGGCATGTTGCGTTCTCACTACGAGCGAAATTCTGCCTCTGATCAGTAGTACCGGACAGTTTACGCAAGCCTCGATGATTGCGGTGGATGCGGTGAAACCCGATGAAGCCTTTGCATGGCGTCCGCATGTTCCCCGTGATGACGACATTGCCGTTTTGCAATATACGTCGGGATCGACTTCCACGCCAAAAGGGGTGATGGTCAGCCATGGCAATCTGATGGCGAATGCGAGGGCGATTGAGGAGGGCATGTCGATGAGTGCGAAGGACGTCTATTTAAACTGGCTGCCTTTTTACCACGACATGGGCTTGATCGGCGGTTTGGTGCAGACGTTTCATCGCGGCATGCCGGTTGTGCTGATGACACCCAGGTCTTTTATCGAACGGCCGGTCCGCTGGCTGGAAGCGATCTCGCGTTATCGTGTTACCGTCAGCGGGGCGCCGGATTTTGCCTTTCGGCTATGTGTGGAGCGAATCAGGGACACGCCGATGCAGGAACTCGCTTTGTCGAGCTGGCGCATCGCTTTTGCGGGCGCGGAGCCGGTACGGCATAGCACGATGAACGCGTTTATCGAACGGTTTGCGCCGGTAGGATTCGCGCCAGACGCGATTTATCCCTGTTATGGGCTGGCTGAAGCAACGCTTTTTGTCACGGGCGGTACGCGCGGGGATGGTATGGAGGCCCATCAATTCTCCACCGAATTGCTGGCGCAGGGCAGCGCCGAGGTGGTGAAGCATGGAACCCCTTTGGTAGCCTGCGGCAGGTCGTTATCGCATCACGCGATCAGGATCGTCGATCCGGAAACGCTGGACCGGTTGACGGATGGCAACGTCGGGGAAATCTGGACCAGCGGACCAAGCCTCGCCTGCGGCTACTGGCAACGGCCCCGGGAAACGGCGGAAACGTTTATCAATCATGAAGGAAGGCGCTGGTTGCGCACCGGGGATCTGGGCTTCGTTCATGCCGGGCAGCTGTATATTGCCGGACGGCGCAAGGATCTCATTATTGTACGCGGGCAGAATATTTATCC
>JAKDLC010000395.1 GCA_030453055.1 Nitrosospira sp. | reverse complement strand
TCACGGTCGGTCGCCGCAGCGTCGTCCTCCTGGAGCCGCGAGAGGAGGTAGATCTCCTTGGAGGTCTCCCCCTTGCTCAGCAGCTGCTCGACCGGCTCGACCGCGCGGGTCTCGATGCCGGTGCGTTGCTCGATGACCGGTGCGAGCCGCTCACCGATTCCGCCGAGGCGGGGGCGGCCGAACGCGTCCAGGCCGCGTAGCGCGTTGGAGACGCCGGCGCGCGATACTTCAAGACTCCGGGCGATGGTTACGCCGGAATGAAATTCGCCATCGCTCAACAGACGCAGAATGGAAAAAGTAAGAGGCTTCATGCAATAAGTGTAGTGCAAATATCTCAACTTGCGCTACAGTGGGCTCACGCAATCGGTCATCCGCCCGAAAGCAGGATGCCGGATCAAGCGTACTGGTACTAAACGCGATTCCAACTATAATGAGTGAACATGTATAACGAACACGCAGTAAGTGCATAGTTGGTAAATAATACTCCGAGAGGCTAACTTGAAAGACAACGCTTCAACCATCCCCGCCGTGCCAGCCGCTTCCAATTTTATCCGCAGCATCATTGAAGAAGACAATCGAGCCGGCAAGTGGAGCGGACGTGTCGAAACCCGTTTTCCGCCCGAACCCAATGGCTACCTGCACATCGGCCATGCCAAAAGCATTTGCCTCAATTTCGGCCTCGCGAATGATTATAACGGCGTATGCCACCTGCGCTTCGATGACACCAATCCCGAAAAAGAAGAGCAGGAGTATGTCAATTCAATACTCGATTCGGTCAGGTGGCTCGGCTTCGACTGGGGAAAACACCTCTACTACGCTTCCGACTATTTCGACAAACTTTACGAATTTGCCGAATACCTCATCAACCGGGGAAAAGCTTATGTGGACAGTCTCACCGCCGAGGAAATCCGTGAACTACGGGGCACTCTGACCGAAACTGGCAGAAATAGCCCGCACCGGGAACGCACCATTGGCGAAAATCTCGACCTGTTCCGCCGCATGAAAGCCGGCGAATTCGCCGACGGCGCTCACGTTTTGCGCGCCAAAATCGACATGACATCTCCCAATATCAACCTGCGCGACCCGGTCATCTATCGCATCCGCCGTGCGCATCATCACCGCACGGGCGATAAATGGTGCATCTACCCGATGTATGATTACACGCATTGCATTTCCGATGCGCTGGAGAAAATCACTCACTCCCTTTGCACGCTGGAATTTGAGGATCATCGTCCTCTCTATGACTGGATACTGGATCAACTGAAAGACGTCGTTCCATGCCACCCGCAGCAAATCGAGTTTGCACGATTGAATCTCACCTATGCCGTGATGAGCAAGCGCAAGCTGATTGAACTGGTTGAAGGCGGCTTCGTCGATGGCTGGGATGACCCTCGCATGAATACGCTGGCGGGAGTACGGCGCCGAGGCTATACACCGGAATCCATCCGCCTTTTTGCCGAGCGCATCGGCGTCAGCAAAGCCGATTCATGGATAGACATGGGAGTATTGGAAGACTGTCTTCGCGAAGACCTGAATGAACGCGCGCCCCGGCGCATCGCCATCCTGGAGCCGCTGAAGGTTGTTATCGACAATTACCCGGAAAATGGCGAAGAAGAATGTCTCGCCCCCAATCATCCGCAAAAGCCTGAATGGGGCAAGCGCGTCGTGGCGCTATCGAAAATTGTCTATATCGAGCGCGGTGATTTCATGGAAATGCCCTCCAAGGGCTATTTCCGTCTCTCACCGGGCGCCGAAGTGCGGTTGCGTTACGCTTATATCATAAAATGCGTTGACATCCTGAAGGATGCCGGCGGCGAGATCGTGGAAATCCACTGCACCTATGATCCCGACACCAAGAGCGGCACGGTGGGAGCAGAAAAACGCAAAGTCAAGGGTAACATTCACTGGCTCTCGGCGAGACATGCGCAACAAGCCGAAGTACGGCTTTATGATCGTCTGTTTACCCAGGCGCATCCTGATGCCGGAGGCAGGGACTATAAGATGTCTCTCAATACGCAATCAAAAAAAATCATCACGGCTTATGTGGAACCCTCGCTCAACCGGATTCAACCGGAAGACCGCTTCCAATTCGAGCGCCACGGTTACTTCATTGCCGACCGTGAGGATACAGAGCCAGGCAAACCGGTATTCAACCGTGCGGTAACATTGCGTGATTCGTGGGGTAAAAACACTTGATATCGGACAGGACCGTAGCATGTTTTCCGTACTGGTGTAGTGAGTCAGAGATATCATCCTAAATCCGGTAGTTGGACGGGGTGAAGTGTGCGGTTTTTGGGGTGCAG
>JAKDLC010000394.1 GCA_030453055.1 Nitrosospira sp. | reverse complement strand
CCGGAAAATAATAACCAACTGAATCTATTCAACTAAATCTCCGGACACTACTGATGTCGGATATAGCCGATTGCGCAGGTGAAATGGGGTCAGACACGATTATTCTTGTTTCCTTGCTTGATGACCGCCTTTCCTTGACAATTTCCTTCATTCTACATTTGATACGGGATGCGTATTCCTGGTTCATTTTGCAAAAAATCTTTTGTGTTTCGCGTGATAAGTATCCGTTTATCCACTTGCGCGGTTGCCCACACAATCGCATCCGGCAATTTAATCTTATATTCCTTGTGCAGTTTCACCGCGACGACGCATACCTTTTCTTCAATGGGTTGGTTAACGAAGCCGTTTAGAAAGTCGCGCACAATTCTCTCGGTTTCGGACATTGCCCCTGCCATGACCTCCATCCATGTAATCGCGCTAATGGCCTTGTTGGAATACCGCTTAATCTCGATTGCCGCCTTTTCCGCCCCGTTCAGATAGTCGATCAGGATGTCGGTGTCGAACAGCGCCTACCATTCTTCCCTCATCTTCTTCTGATATGTCAGGCCGTCCACTTCCCTGTCCTTCCAGATACCGAAGGCATCAGCTTTCCCGGGCTTTTTCTTTTCAAGATAGGCGGTGAGCGCCTGACGGACTGCTTCGGAGCGGGACAGTTTTTCGGCCTTGCAAATAACCGCCAATTCCTTGATCTGCTTGTCTGGAATATCTATCAGTGTCCGCATGGCGCCTCCTGCAGGTGATATACGCATTATATATCACTCTCAGACAAAGGGTATCCTGCTTACCTGATTGTAGTAATGGAATGGACGCCACTACCCTAAACGGCGTCGACGCGCCAAAGTGATGGGTGCAATGAAGGTGTCGAGAATGTAAGCCGCGCGCGACAGGTCGTAGAAGTGGAAGAACAGCGCATCGCGCCAAGCGGTGGCGGCGGTCATCTTCATCCCGCGCGAACGGTGCACCGCTGAGAGAACTCATGCAAATAATCAGCGGCTATTTTCTGAAACGCATGGAGGTCGGGCCACCGTGGAGGCGGTAGGGCGACGCGCCCGATAACGATATAACACACGGAGAATATCATCTGATGATATTATTAAACCATGCAGTCTGATACTGTACTTGAGACTCTGCTTGATCTTGACGGCTACATCATTGCTCAGGATTCGGGATGCTGGATCAAGGTCGAAGCATGGCGGGTCGCGGCAACCACGGAAATTCCGCATGGTGTCCGCTATTCGCTCACGCTTCATGAACCCTATGGAAAACGGATCATGGGGGTACAACAACAGCCATGCCATAAAACCGCCGAAGAAATTCAAGCATACGGGACAGCGGCTAGCCTATGACCATAAACATCGCCACATTTCGGACAAGGGAGTCCCTTACGAATTCAAGGGCGCGTACCAGCTGCTTGCTGATTTCTTTGAAGAAGTGGATCGTGTATTGAAGGAAATGAAGCTATGAAAAGAATTGTGATTGGCATCATGACGCAAGAGAAAATTCGAGAACGCATGCTGGCAATAGCCAAAGGCGCGTACATGCCTAAACCCGGTGAACCCAAAATATGGTTTACTTCGATGAAGTCGCTTGCCGAGGTTCTGAGTGATGATAACCGCGCTTTGCTCACAACTATCCATGAATCGCAGCCTGGGTCGATCGCCGGTCTTGCAGCGATTACCGGACGAAAGCCCAGCAATCTCTCACGCACTTTGAAAACCATGTCTCATTATGGGATTGTGGAAATGCGGCGCGAGAACCGACACGTGCGTCCCATTGTCAACGCTACCGAGTTTCAAATATTGACCGCTCAATAGATTGGCGCCAATTTGAATACATTATCTTTGAGGAATGGATTAAACTTAAAAATCTCAGTTGGCCCTGTACAAAACAGCTGGGAGTCAGGCAGACTTTGGGTTTTCGATGAGCAGACATACGGTGCAATGCGCTTTGCTTATTGCACCCTACGCTTTGCTTCATCACTTTGCAATACTTTGACTGCCTCCTCAAAAAAAGCTTCTCTATTCAAACCCCATGCCCCGGCAACTTGCAACGCCTTGCTTACAGAGGTCTTGGCGGCAGGTACAAATTCCATAAACGGTAAGGCGGCAACCAGCGTCTCCTTAGCGTAGCCGAGCGATTTTTCCCTGTCCGGCGCAGCTTGTAGATAGAAGATGCTCATATTAACCGCTGTCATCGCAACGTCCGGCAGATAGGTCTGCGGGTTGGCCTCGGCCAGGCGGCGGTGTATCTCCAAGGCATCGTGCTAAGAGGGAACGGCGGCGTATAATTCGTTCTTGGCGTGTTG
>JAKDLC010000393.1 GCA_030453055.1 Nitrosospira sp. | reverse complement strand
CGATGTACAGCGCTTTGAAGCACCGGGGGAAACCTCTTTACACGTACGCCAGGAAAGGAGTGGAAATCGAACGGCGACCGCGCGAAGTCATTATTCATGATTTGCGGATGGAGGTCCTTGCAGGCGACGAAATGCGCGTTGTAGTCAAGTGCGGTACGGGTACGTATGTCCGTACCCTGGCCGAGGACATCGGCAAAGCGCTGGGATGCGGCGGAGCGTATCTTACCGCTTTGCGTCGTAGCAGTCTCGATGATTTTGATCTGTCCCGGGCCCATACGCTGGATGCCCTTGAAGCTATGGCGCCAGCGCAACGCGACGCTTGCCTGCATCCCGCTGACAGCCTGTTGCATCATTTCCCCGCCGCTGTGCTGGAGGGCGCGGCAGTGGCGTCCCTGCTGCAGGGACGAGTGGTGGGGAGCCGTTTTTCCATGGATAGCCCGCATAACCCCGATAATTTGCCAAGCTTCACGGAAGGAACAAAGATTCGGCTGTACGATCAGGAGAGGCGTTTTCTAGGCTTGGGCGAAGTGACCGCGCGGGGTGAAATAGCCCCGAAAAGGCTTATATCCGGGATAGTGGCAGGGACGTTATGAATCTTGCCTGGAGCGCATGCTTTCGGTAACATCCTTGCCTATTCCGCGGTAGCCGGTGAAACGACCGGACGAATCGAACATCGGCTCGCCGCTGACCATCAAATATTGTTGCGAGCCGTCGGATTTGGTGCGACTGTAGACAAAATCGAGAAAGGGCTTCCGCGCCGCGATGTTTGCCTTGAACACGGCATGTTCCGCTTCATTCCAGCGTGCTCCTTGATTTCCTTTGGGTTCGCCCAGTAAGGCATCGACGGTAATCCCGAGCATTTCAAGGACTGGCCCGTACACCTTGGTGAAATGTCCGTCCTCGTCCTGCTCCCAATACCAGTCGGAGGCCAGCTCGGTCAAGCGGCGAAAGCGTGCTTCGCTCTCACGCAGTTCCGTGGTCCGCTCCGCCACGGTCTGCTCCAGTCTCTTGTTGTAATCCCTGAGTTTTTTGTACAACAGGCGTACTTCCAGCATATTGTGAATACGCGTCTGGACTTCGATCAGGTCAAACGGTTTGCTGACGAAATCCTTCGCACCGGCTTGCAGCGCTCGCAGCTTATGCCCCGGCTGTGCTGTGATCACGAGCACCGGAAGGTAGTCATCCGGTTCTATTTTTTTCAAGCCTTCCAGCACCTGAAAGCCATCCATGCCAGGCATTTGCAGATCGAGCAGAACCAGATCGTAGCGGTTCTGGCGGTAGAGCGCGCTGACCTCATGCGGATACATCGTTGAGGCGATGCGGGTATAGCCGGAATCGCCCAGCATTTGTTCAAGCAGCCGGACATTGACCTCCTGATCGTCAACGATCAGGATATCGGCATTAAGAATATCGGATTTGGTAATCATTCTGCTGTCCTGTTTATTGGTGATTGATCGATTTTTATTGATTGCATGGACCATTTATAAAAATTCCCCCGTGTCGCTTTCGCTGAACTGATTGACATCATATCGCTTTCGATAGTAGAAACAATCGGACCTTGGTACATGCCAGGAGAGTATTCGTTGGAAAATAGCAGTTATGGTTAATGCGCTGAACGCGGACATGTCGGAAATCGCTAACCCGCACGTTCGGAGATCCGATACGTGTTTTTTCTTGCGCGCTTGGCATCCAGCAGCGCGATATCCGCATTCTTCAAAAGGGTCTCCACATTTTCGCCATTGGCAGGATAAAGACCGATACCCGCACTGGCGCTCGCCGTGACGTCGCTGCCCTGAATGCGGTAGGCTTGCGACAACGCCTTGATTATTTTTTCTGCCGCCAGAACAGCCCCGTCGACGTTATTGATATGCGGCATCGCAATCACAAATTCGTCACCTCCCAGGCGCGCCACGGTATCTTCCTGGCGCACCGCCGCTGTCAGGCGCACTGCGACCAGTTTTAGAAGCAGATCGCCGCCATCATGACCCAGGGTATTGTTGATCTCCTTGAATCCGTCCAGATCCAGATATACAACGGCCATGATGCCGTTGTTTCTTTTTGCGTGTATGATGCCTTGGGAAACCCTTTCCACCAGAAGTCGTCTGTTGGCAAGCCCGGTCAGCGGATCGTGCAACGCCATGAACTCCTGAATTTTGGCATAATTGCGCGCTTCCTGATGCAATAGACGCACTTCCAGTAAATTGCGAATGCGTGCGAGCACCTCGCTCATATCAAACGGTTTGCTGACGAAGTCCTTGGCGCCTGATTGGAGGGCGCGCAGTTTCCAGTCGGGTTCGGCGGTAAC
>JAKDLC010000392.1 GCA_030453055.1 Nitrosospira sp. | reverse complement strand
TGTCCCATGCGCAATGTGGAAGCCGCGTCGACCCAATAACCCCGCCACCCTGCCTGCCGCAGGCGGGCGAACACCGCGCTGGTATAATCGCCTCCCTGACAGGAAATGAGGATATCCATCGTCTTGAGTTCATCTATGTCGTACGCATCTTTAAGAGGCGATATTTCCCGGCCGATGTCCGGCCCTCTGCCACCCTTCTGAGAAGTTGTGAAAAATACCGGCTCAACCACTGCAAAAACAATTTCCTCCCGCATGCGCTGCACGAGTACCGAGCCCACCATGCCGCGCCAGCCAATAAACCCCACTCGTTTCATTGATCGCCTCTGTCTTCAGGAACACATATTTGCCAGAACTGCGTCGCTTATTTCCGCGGTGCCGACCCTCTTCATTCCCGGTTCGTAAATATCTTCAGTGCGGTAACCCTGCGCCAGGACATTTTTCACCGCATTCTCGATGCGCGCAGCTACGGCTTCCTGATCGAAAGTGTAGCGCAGCATCATCGCCGCCGACAATATCGTCGCCAGCGGATTGGCCAAATCCTTGCCGGCAATATCCGGGGCGGAACCGTGTATCGGCTCATAGAGCCCCTTGTTTCTCCCATCCAGCGATGCCGACGGCAGCATGCCGATCGAGCCGGTCAGTCCGACGGTCAGCATGGAAGCCTCATCCGACAGAATATCGCCGAACATGTTGCCTGTCACTATTACATCGAACTGCCGGGGATTACGCACCAACTGCATCGCTGCATTATCCACCAGCATGTGCGAGAGTTCCACGTCCGGATACTCTTTAGACGTCTCAACAACCACATCGCGCCACAATTGTGTACATTCGAGCACGTTCATCTTGTCCACCGAGCAAACCCTGCGATTACGTTTACGCGCCACCCGGAAGGCTACGTGTGCAATCCTGCCTATTTCCGCTTCACTATAAATCATGGTATTGAAACCAACGCGTTGACCATCGCGTCGTTCGATACCGCGCGGCTCGCCAAAATAAATGTCTCCGGTCAACTCTCGCACGATGAGAATATCGAGGCCCGCCACGATTTCGGGTTTCAGCGTCGAAGCATTGGCAAGCTCCGGATAAAGCACCGCCGGACGCAGGTTGGCAAACAAACACAGCATTTTACGCATGCCGAGCAATCCCTGTTCAGGCCGTAACTGGCGCGGCAGCATGTCGTACTGTGGGCCGCCTACCGCACCCAGTATCACCGCATCGGCGTCAGCGACAAGGCGACGTGTCGCCTCCGGAAATGGTTCGCCGGTCGCATCGACCGCGCACCCGCCCAACAAGCCCGGTTCCAATTCAAATTTTAACCCGTCGCTTTTCAGGGCTTCCAGTATCCGCACCGCTTGAGCGACAATTTCCGGGCCAATGCCGTCACCGGCCAGGATGGCGATCTTCATAAAGGGCGTCTCAGTAAACCTAAATCCAGATTTCGTCGTGACATTGCGTTACTTCATGAAAACAACCATGGCTGCGCCGCGCGGTGCTTCTTCTCGAATGCCTTGATCTTGGCCGCGTGTTGCAGTGTCAGTCCGATTCCATCCAGACCATTCAACAGACTATGTTTGCGGAAAGGATCGACATCGAAGAAAAAAGACTCTCCAGCCGGCGTGATTACCGATTGCTCTTCCAGATTGATAACCAGACGATAGCCTTCAGTTGCCTGTACTTCGCGGAACAGATGTTCCATGTTGTTTGCTTCGAGCACAATGGGCAGCAGGCCAATCTTGAAGCAGTTATTAAAAAAAATATCGGCAAAGCTGGGCGCGATGATCGACCGGAAGCCATAATCCTGAAGAGCCCAGGGCGCATGTTCCCGGCTCGAACCACAGCCGAAATTTGCGCGCGCAAGCAATATTTGCGCACCGCGGTAACGCGGCAGGTTGAGTATGAAGTCCGGATTAAGCCTACGCCGCCCGGCATCCATTCCCAGCTCGCCGTGATCCAGATAACGCCACTCATCGAACAGGTTCTGCCCGAAACCGGATCGCTTGATGGATTTAAGAAACTGTTTGGGAATGATAGCGTCGGTGTCGACGTTTGCGCGGTCCAGCGGCGCTACCAGCCCCTCACAGGAATGGAATTTTTCCACCAGCTACTTAGCCGATTTCTCAATCGCTTCGCCACCCTTCTGGATATCCTTCCCCACTCCACTCAAGGTATTACATGCGGATAACTGGAAAACGGCGATCAACGCAATCATTGCGGACAACACTTTCATGGCACTCCCTCTTTTAGTAAAAAATCAAAAACCTATTATCCCGGATGTTTCATAAATTCGCGTGATGATTGCGCAGGATTTTGTTTTG
>JAKDLC010000391.1 GCA_030453055.1 Nitrosospira sp. | reverse complement strand
CTTATAGTGGCCGGTGGCAAAATGTTTCAGACCCAACGGTGAAATCGGGTTGAGCGTGAGTATCCGGAAAACCTTCTGTGCGCGTTCAGGCATGACTGCTTGCAAATTCTTTCATGAATTCCACCAGAACCGTCACCCCCTCGATCGGCATGGCGTTGTATAGGGAAGCGCGCATTCCCCCTACCGAGCGATGCCCCTTCAATTGGATCAGGCCACGTAGTTGGGCCTGTTTCAGAAACTCGTCATCCAGCGCTGTATCTTTCAACGTGAAGGGTACATTCATGCGCGAGCGATCGGGTCTGGTCACGGGGCAGCGATAAAAATCGGTGGTATCGAACAGGTCATACAATAATTTGGCCTTGGCGATATTGATTTTCTCCATCGCCGCCAACCCGCCTTTTTTCTTCAACCATTCGAGCACCAGCCCGGCGATGTACATGGGGTAGGTCGGCGGTGTGTTATACATGGAATCACTATCCGCATGGATTTTGTAGTCAAACATGGTCGGGGTTCCGGGCACGGTTGCACCCAGCAAATCCTCGCGCACGATGACAACGGTCAATCCCGCAGGCCCCATGTTTTTCTGCGCGCCGGCATAAATCAACCCGAACCGGGTTATATCCAGCGGACGTGATAGGAAGGTGGAGGAAATATCCGCTACCAGCGGTATGTCAGCGTTCAGGTGGGTGAGGTCGGGAATCCAGTTGAATTCCACTCCGCCGATCGTCTCATTGGGTGTGTAGTGCACATAAGCGGTATCTGGATCGATATTCCAGGTATCCTGAGGCGGCACGTAAGTGAAATTCGCATCCGCGGATGAGGCCGCGATATGTACGGCGCAATATTTCTTGGCTTCCTGGATGGCTTTTTTAGACCACTCGCCGGTATTGACATAGTCTGCGCTTTTCTTGCCGCGCAGCAGATTCATCGGCGCCATGGCAAACTGACTGGAAGCGCCGCCGGATAGAAAAAGAACCTTGTAGTTGTCAGGGATGCCGATCAGTTCGCGTAAATCCGCTTCAACCTTTGCGGCAATGGACATGAATTCCTTGCCGCGATGGCTCATCTCCATTACCGACATGCCGCTGTCATGCCAGTCGAGCATTTCTTCACGCGCCTGTTGCAGAACTTCCACGGGCAATACCGCCGGGCCTGCGCTGAAGTTAAATATACGTCCCATTAGAACTCCCCCTATTCTTCGTCGGTTTCCACCACCCTTTCCAGGCCGGCGAGTTTCTCATCGTCATCCAGGTTAATCAGGGTAACGCCTTGGGTGGCGCGGCTCATTTCGCGAACTTCCTTGACGCGGGTGCGGATCAATACGCCGCCAGTGGTAATCAGCATGATTTCGTCATCCTGTCTTACCAGTTTCGCCGCCACGACCTTGCCGTTGCGCTGGCTGGTCTTGATTGCAATCATGCCTTGGCTGCCACGACCGTGGCGGGTATATTCGCTTATCGGGCTGCGTTTGCCATAGCCGTTTTCCGTTGCGGTCAAAACCGCCAATTCTTCGCTCTCGGCCACCAGCAGGGAAATAACCTTCTGCCCCTTACCCAGCTTCATGCCGCGTACGCCACGCGCGCCGCGTCCCATTGGACGCACGTCATTCTCATCGAAGCGAACTGCTTTTCCCCCGTCGGAGAACAGCATCACGTCATGCTTGCCTTCGGTCAGCGCGACGCCGATCAGATAATCGTCCTCATCCAGGCCTACCGCGATGATGCCGCTGGCCCGGGGACGGGAAAATTCCGACAACGGCGTTTTCTTTACCGTGCCGAAGGACGTGGCCATGAATATATAACGGTTTTCGTCGAATTCTTTGACCGGAAGAATGGCGTTGATTTTTTCACCCGCCTCCAGCTGCACCAGGTTGACGATGGGCTTGCCGCGCGAGGCGCGGCCACCCTGCGGCACGGCGTAAACCTTGATCCAGTACACCCGTCCGCGGCTGGAAAAACACAGAATATAGTCGTGTGTATTGGCGATGAACAAATTGTCGATGAAGTCGTCTTCCTTGGTACCGGTCGCCTGCTTTCCACGCCCGCCGCGTTTTTGCGCGCGGTAGTCATCGAGCGGCTGTGATTTGATGTAGCCGCTATGCGAAAGGGTTACCACTACATCCGCCGACGCGATCAGATCTTCCATGCTCAGATCCTGAGTACTAACCACGATTTCACTGCGGCGTTTGTCGCCAAACTGCTGCTTCACGGCAACAAGTTCCCCGGTGATGATGGCCGTGATCCGTTCCGGCCTGGAGAGGATATCGAGAAAATCGGCAATCTTGTCCATCATCTCCTTATACTCGTCAACGATCTTGT
>JAKDLC010000001.1 GCA_030453055.1 Nitrosospira sp. | reverse complement strand
GAAGAAACCAATTCTGAATTCAAGGTTTTTAGTTTAAAATTACGAGTTACACACTTGACGCGTAAAAACCGGGATACGGAATTAATATTTTTTAACATGGCGATAAACTGGTTCAAATATTCTTCCCCGGCAAGTTTCTATTTTCTTGCCGGTAAAATGATTCCGCTGTTTTCCATCGCCGCGCTCGTACTGTGTGCGGTGGGGCTTTATATCGGGTTCTTTGTAGCCCCCACCGACTTTCAGCAGGGCGAGGCCTATCGCATTATTTTCATTCATGTTCCCGCCGCCTGGATGTCCATGTTCCTTTACGTGGTCATGGCGATGTGGGCCGGCATCGGGCTTGCCTTCAATACGCGGCTTTCTTCCATGATCGCCACGGCCATCGCGCCGACAGGGGCGATGTTCACCTTTCTTGCCTTATGGACCGGCTCACTGTGGGGCAAGCCCATGTGGGGTACGTGGTGGGTATGGGATGCGCGCCTCACGTCCGAATTGATCCTGTTGTTTCTCTATATCGGCTTCATGTCGCTGCAAGCGGCAATAGACGACCCGCGCCGCGCCGACAAAGCCGGCGCCATGATTGCCCTGGTGGGCGTGGTCAACATCCCGATCATCTATTTCTCGGTAAAATGGTGGAATACCCTGCATCAGGGAGCCTCCGTCAGCCTTACTCAATCGCCGAAAATGGCCACTACCATGCTGACCGGCATGCTGATCATGTCGCTCGCCTGTTGGATGTATGCCATCGCTATGACGTTGATTCGCACGCGGGCCATTATTCTGGAAAGAGAACGTCACACAGTATGGGTAGGCGAATTGCACGGGGCGACGCAGTGAACTGGGCCGGTTTGTCGGATTTTCTGGATATGGGCGGATATGGATTTTATGTATGGGGATCCTATCTGGTGGCGTTTATCTGCATAGCCGGGGAGATTGCTCTCGTTTTTAACCGCAAACGAACTTTGCTCAGACATTTAAGTCTGATTCATCAGTCAACTAAACAAGAGAAGGGAAATGAAACCACGTCATAAAAAACTGGCAATTATCGCTTCAAGCGTGACTGCATTAGGTGTTGCTTCGATACTGGTTTTGAATGCATTCCAGAGCAATCTGGTATTTTTCTTCAGCCCCAGCCAAGTGGCCAATAACGAAGCTCCCGTGGGCAGGAGCTTTCGCATCGGCGGCCTGGTGGAAGAAGGCAGCGTCAAGCGCCAGGGGGATGGCGTGACAGTGAATTTCGTCGTGACCGATACCGCAAAAGTCATCCCTGTGGTCTATACCGGCATTCTTCCCGACCTGTTCAAGGAAGGCAAGGGCGTGGTAGCCCAGGGAAAGCTGGCGAACGATGGCGTTTTCCGTGCAGACGAGGTGCTCGCCAAGCATGATGAAAATTACATGCCGCCGGAAGCCGCCGACGCCTTGGAGCAAGCGGATAAGGCACGGAAAACAGTGCTGGTGCAATAGCGCAGAACCTTGACGGAGAAAGGAAAATCTTTCTCCTCAACCCGAATCGCGGCTTACCGGCCATATCTTAATCCATAACTTTAATCCACAACCCACCCTTAAAACCATGATCCCAGAACTCGGTAATTTCGCTCTCATCCTCGCGTTGCTGCTCGCACTGATACAAGGCACCTTACCCATTATCGGCGCGGCCCGCGGCGTCCCCTCATGGGTAGCGCTGGCCCGGCCCGTGGTTCAGGGGCAATTTGTATTTATCGCCATCGCATTCTTTTGCCTTGCCTATTCGTTCGTCAATAACGATTTCTCGGTCATAAACGTCGCTCAAAACTCCAATTCAAGACTACCACTAGAGTATCGTTTTGCGGCTACCTGGGGATCGCATGAAGGCTCGCTGCTGCTGTGGGTGCTGATGTTGGCGTGCTGGTCGGTCGCCGTCAGCGTATTCAGCCGCCGGTTGCCGGACGATATGGTAGCGCGGGTGCTGGGCGTGATGGGATTGGTAAGCGTAGGTTTTCTGCTGTTCATGCTATTCACATCCAACCCCTTCGACCGTATGCTGCCGGGGGCGATGGAGGGAAGCGATCTCAACCCCTTGCTGCAGGATCCCGGCATGGTGTTTCATCCACCCATGCTCTATATGGGCTATGTAGGATTTTCCGTGGCGTTCGCTTTCGCCATCGCCGCACTGCTCAGCGGACAGCTGGATGCGACCTGGGCGCGCTGGTCGCGCCCGTGGACCACCATTGCGTGGTCGTTCCTCACCATTGGCATCATGCTTGGCAGCTGGTGGGCTTACTATGAGCTTGGCTGGGGTGGCTGGTGGTTCTGGGACCCGGTGGAAAATGCATCTTTCATGCCGTGGCTGGTAGGAACCGCCCTGGTTCACTCACTGGCGGTCACCGAGAAACGCGGCAGCTTCAAGAGCTGGACCGTGTTGCTGGCAATCTGCGCATTCTCGTTGAGTCTGCTGGGTACCTTCCTCGTTCGCTCCGGCGTCCTGACATCGGTTCACGCTTTCGCCACCGATCCCAAGCGAGGCATATTCATCCTGGCGTTTCTGGTCATCGTCATCGGAGCGTCGCTACTTCTGTTCGCCTGGCGAGCGCCCAAGATCGGCCTGGGCGGCAAATTCGAATTGCTGTCGAGGGAATCGTTGCTGCTGGGCAATAATCTGCTGATGATGGTGGCGGCCGGGAGCATTCTGCTCGGCACCCTTTATCCGCTGATTATCGATGCCCTTGAACTGGGTAAATTATCGGTTGGCCCCCCCTACTTCGAGGCCGTATTCGTGCCGCTGATGACACCGGCGATTTTCCTGATAGGAGTCGGCCCGCTCGCGCGCTGGAAACAAGCCAGTTTGCCGGACCTGACGGTGCGCCTGCGCTGGGCTTTTGCAGTGAGTGTGGTGACTGCGCTGCTATTGCCGTTCATCCTGGGCGAATGGAAACCATGGGTAAGCTTCGGTTTGCTGCTGGCTTCCTGGGTCATCGCCAGCATGGCGGTCAATCTGCGGCATCGCCTGCTGAGCAGTGGCAAGACGGGGCTGGTTGCGAAGCTTGCCTCGCAATCGCGCAGCTATTACGGCATGCATCTTGCGCATCTGGGTATAGCGGTGTTTATTATTGGCGTAACCGTGGTGGGGGGTTACGAAACCGAAAAAGACGTGCGTATGGAAATCGGCAACACAGTCGAAGTGGGCGGCTACACATTCCGTTTCAACGGTGTGAAGAAAGCGCCTGGTCCCAACTACATGGCTGACATCGGCGAACTGGACGTGTTGCGCAACGGTGAAAAAATTCGCACCATGGAGCCCGAGAAACGAACCTACACCGCTTCGGGCATGGCCATGACCGAAGCCGCGATAGACACCGGCGTGCTTCGCGACCTCTACGTTGCTTTGGGTGAACCGCTGGAGAATGGAGCGTGGATAGTAAGGGTTTATCACAAACCCTTTGTAGACTGGATCTGGTTCGGATGTATATTAATGGCGATGGGAGGCTTTCTGGCCGTGTCCGATCGACGCTATCGTCTGGCGGTGCGTGAAAAGCGTCAGCCCGCTCAGCCTGCCGATGACAGGAAAATCGCGGGCTCGATCCCGGTGCCTCCCTTGATCGCCCGGAGCAAAAAGGCATGATGCGTTTTCTGCTGCCGCTGGTGGCGTTCCTTGTGCTTGTTGTGTTTTTGCTCATCGGCCTTGGTCTCAATCCACGCCAGGTTCCATCACCATTAATCGGAAAACCTGCCCCTGATTTCCAGCTGCAGCGATTACACGAACCGGGAAAAACGCTGACTTCCAAAGAAAATCTGGGCAAGGTATGGCTGCTGAACGTGTGGGCCTCATGGTGCGTTTCCTGCCGCGAAGAGCATCCGCTGCTGGTCGAGTTAGCCAGATCCGGCATCGTCCCGGTCTACGGTCTCAATTACAAGGACGAGCGGGACCTGGCGCTGCAATGGCTAAAACAATTCGGAGACCCCTACACAGTCAGCATCCGGGATCCGGAAGGTAGAACCGGCATAGATTATGGCGTCTACGGCGTGCCGGAAACCTATGTCATCGACAAGAACGGGGTGATCCGGTACAAACAAATCGGTCCTGTGACGGTAGAAGCACTGGAGACGAAAATTCTGCCGCTGGTAAAGGAGCTGCAGGGATGAGTTTTTTCAGCTTGAGAAAATTTACCTTTTTGCTTTTGTTGATGCTCGTGCTGCCGTCAAGTTGGAGTTGGGCCAGAGAAGCGGCGCCGGTGGCCGAGGACCCGGAGATCGAGAGACGCATGATCGAGTTATCTGAAGATTTGCGTTGCCTCGTGTGTCAGAATGAATCGCTGGCGGGCTCCCGCGCGGACTTTGCCAACGACCTGCGACGCGAAATCCGCGAACAGATGAAGGATAACAAAAGCGACAAGGAGATTGTCGATTTTCTGGTGGCGCGCTACGGCGATTTCGTGCTCTATCGTCCGCCGGTTAAATCCACGACCGTGTTATTGTGGTTCGGTCCGTTCATTTTTCTTGCTGTGGGGGCGGTATTTCTGGTTTTCTACCTCAAGCGCCGCCGCAGACGGATTGAAGAGCCAGCGCTCTCCGAAAAGCAGCGCCAGCAGGCCGAAGCCTTGCTAAAGGAAAGCAAGGGTAACAACGCATGACGTCATTCTGGGTGGTTGCCGGCATTTTCATTGTCGGCGCTCTGCTGTTTGTTCTTCCTACGTTATTACTGACAAAAAAGAATCGTCGAGCCGGGGTTGCGCGTGACACAACCAACGTCAGTATTTATCGCGATCAATTAGCCGAGCTCGATGCCGATTTACACAGCGACATTCTCACGCATGAGCAATACGAGCAAAGCAAGCGCGAACTTCAGCAACGAATGCTGGAAGACATTCCCGGCGGGAAATCCATGACAGAAACATTGGCGGCCGGCGGCGATCGTAATGTTGCAACGATAACATTAGTGGTACTGGCGCTGCCGCTTCTGGCGGTTTCACTTTATCTCTGGTTGGGCAACACACGGGCGCTGACACCGCAGCCGGCTGTCGAGCAGATGCCGATGTCAGCCGCGTCGGACCAGGGCGGCCATCAAGACATTTCGGCGGTGCTGAACGCTCTTGCCGCGCGGCTGAAGGATCAGCCGGATGATATAGAAGGCTGGATCATGCTGGGGAGAACCTACGCCATGATGCAGCGTTTCAACGAAGCGAGAGTTGCTTACGAGAAGGCGCTTGCTTTAGCGCCGGAAAACGCCGCATTGATAACCGATTACGCTGATATTGTGGCGATGACGAACAACGGCAGCCTGATGGGAAAGCCCCTGGAGTTGATCAACAAGGCATTGCAACTCGATCCTGAAAACCCCAAGGCGCTGGCGCTGGCGGGCACGGCCGAATTCGAGCAGAAAAGATTCAAGCAGGCAGCCGCATACTGGGAGCAATTACTGGTGCTTATTCCCGCGGAATCCGAACTGGCGCAGTCCGTCAGCAGCAGCATTGCCGAAGCGAAATCGCTGGCTTCCGGGAAAGGCAGTATGGTGGCAAGAGCGCAGGATCAGTCGCCGGGCAGTCAGGTTCCTCCCCCTGACGGCAATAAACCGGGGTCAGCCGCAGCCGCCGGAACGGGTGCGGGAGCCGCCGCAGCGCCGGGAAATGGCACGCTTTCCGGTAAAGTGACGCTGAGTCCCGCCCTCGCCGGCAAGGCATCCCCCAACGATAGCTTGTATGTTTTTGCTCGCGCTAAAATGGGTCCCAGGGCGCCGTTGGCGACCATGCGTCTGCAAGTCAAGGATTTACCGGCGACTTTCTCGCTGAACGACTCCATGGCCCGGTCTGGCGTACAGCTATCCACTTTTCCCGACGAAGTGGTAGTGGGCGCCAGAATCTCGAAGTCCGGTTCTCCCATGCCGCAAAGTGGCGACCTGCAAGGTCTCAGCCAACCGGTCAGGGTAGGCGACAAGGGTATTAATGTTGTAATTGATCAGCCGCTGCCGTAGCCGCAGGTCATTAGCGTAGCGTAATCCGACATGCCATACAGCGGAACGCTACGCCTATTGCGCCCTACCCTGCAACTGGTGATTTACCCAAATGGCGGCGGTGAACAGCAACACCGCACCCGCCTGGTGAGACGCCGCCAGCGGCAGGGGAACGGCCAGCAGCAATGTCGCAATGCCCAGACTTATCTGCACCACCAGCATAGTCAATAGCAGGTTGCAGGCAAGATGGGCCGAGCCGGGAAGAGGCAAGTCCCTGGATTTGACCCAGAATACCGGAACCAGGATTGCCAGCGTCCAGGCGATCATGCGATGATTCAATTGTACCGCCGCCATATTTTCGAAAAAGTTGCGATACCAGGGTTCCAGCATGAATATTTCCGGTGGTATGAAGTGACCATCCATTAGCGGGAAAGTATTGTAGGCCAAGCCCGCCCGAATGCCCGCGACGAAGCCTCCCGATAAAATCATTATGAATATCAGGGCCGTAAGCGCAATGGAAAAACGGCTCAGGCTTCGTAATCTGCTGCTTCCGTGTATTGCGCCACCGCGCGAAAGCAACCCCAGCGCAACCCAGAGCATGGCGCCATAAATAACGATGGCAAGCCCCAAATGAGCCGTAAGCCGATACTGGCTGACATGCGGATTATCTACCAATCCGCTTTTTACCATGTACCATCCCATTGCTCCTTGCAAGCCGCCCAGCAAAAAAATTCCCGCCAGTTTCAGGCCCAATGGCCGATCGATTTCCCTTCTGATGATAAAATATAAAAATGGAATAAAAAACGCCAACCCGATGACTCGCCCCAGCAGCCGGTGAAAATATTCCCACCAGAAAATGCCCTTGAATTCCTCCAGGCTCATGCCGAGATTAACCTTTTTATACTGAGGCGATTGATGGTATTTTTCAAAAACCTCTTCCCAGTCGCTTTGACTGAGCGGTGGCATGGTGCCAACGATGGGCTGCCATTCGACGATGGAGAGCCCGGAATTGGTGAGCCGCGTGACGCCGCCAACGACCACCATGGCAAACACCAGCGCGCAGCAAACCAGTAACCAGATGGCAATGGGTTTTTGCATGATAACAATAGGCGGCTGCTATAAGCCGAAGTTGATGATTTACGGATACCCTGGAAGAGATCAAATCACAATATGCCTATGACCCATTCTCAGTTAGGCGCTTATGTGGATGGGTTGCGCTACGCTCCACCCATCCTACGGGGGCATAAATTACACACCGCATAGACTACTTCGCGCGCATCAGACGCTGCTTGTCGCGCATCCACTCCTTCTGCTTCTCGGATTCGCGTTTGTCATGCTGCTTCTTGCCTTTCGCCAGACCGATTTCGAGCTTGATTTTCCCCGCCTTGTAGTGCATGTCCAGCGGGACCAGAGTGTAGCCGGCGCGCTCCGCCTTACCAATGAGCCGTTTGATTTCATCGGCGTGCAGAAGCAGCTTGCGGGTGCGGACCGGATCCGGGCTGATATGGGTGGATGCCGTTGGCAACGGACTGATATGGCAGCCGATGAGAAACAGTTCACTGTTACGGATGATGACGTAAGCTTCTTTTATCTGTACCCGTCCCGCGCGGATCGCCTTGACTTCCCAACCTTCGAAAACCACGCCGGTTTCGTATTTCTCCTCGATAAAATAATCGTGAAAAGCTTTCTTATTCTGAACGATACTCATATAAAGAAAGAAAAAAAGGTGAGTTCCCCACGGGTTTCGTGTATTTTAACAGGTTTCAGCCTGAATCCGGCAGTTCGATAGGCGGGGTGTGCGACTTCTGAAGAAGCAAGGCCGGGTCCCCGAGCTGAACGAGTGGCAAATGAGTGGAAAAGTGAGCGGTCAATGGCAGGATTCATGTTTATCTCATGAGTGATATAGAAAAGTCGGTTCTGGTCGGTTATTCCGCGAAACAGATGTTCGATCTGGTGGATGATGTCGACGCGTATCCCGAATTTCTGCCGTGGTGCGGCGGTTCGTCCGTCAGTCAGCAGGGCGAGGCCGTTACCCACGCGACCATCAAGATCAATTATCATCACATCAAGCACAGCTTCACGACCGAGAATACCCGGCGACCTCCGGAATTGATCGAGATGACTTTGCTCGATGGTCCGTTTCAAAATCTGGATGGCCACTGGCGCTTCATTCCCCTCACGGAAGACGCCTGCAAGATAGAATTTCGTTTGCATTACACGTTCGCGCACATATTTCTCGAAAAGCTGGTGGGGCCGGTATTTTTCATTATCGCCAACAGCTTTGTGGAGGCGTTCATCGAACGCGCGGAACAGGTTTATGGACATTCCTGAGCGAACCATCGAGATCGAGGTAACCCATGCGCTGCCGGACGATCAGGTTGTGCTGCGGATGAGCCTGCCGGAGGGAACGACGGTGCAGCAGGCCGTAGCGCTTTCCGGAATCCTCGACATATTTTCGCAAATCGTTCCTTCACAGAATAAGTTGGGCATATTTGGCAAATTGGTCCAACCCGGCGCGACCCTGCGTAATCATGATCGTGTAGAGATCTACCGTCCTTTGATGGTCGACCCCAAAGAGGGGCGTAGAAAACGCGCACAAGAATTCAAGACCGCCCTGTCTCATGACTGACTGCAATTAGCAGGCGGTATTCTGCCGAGCCCGATGGTTCATTTCCCGCAACCGGGAGTTTCGTTATAATGCGGCTTTGCGAAGGATAATATGCGACTGGTTGAAAAAGCCCTGACCTTTGACGATGTTTTGCTGCTTCCCGCACACTCGGGAGTTTTGCCGCGCAATGTCGATTTAACCACCCGGCTAACCCGCGAAATCTCCCTTAATATCCCGCTGGTTTCAGCGGCCATGGACACGGTTACCGACGCGCGGCTTGCCATTGTTCTTGCTCAGGAAGGCGGCATCGGCATCATCCACAAGAACATGCCGGCGGAAAACCAGGCGGCTCATGTAGCCAAGGTCAAACGATTTGAAAGCGGCGTGGTGAAAGAACCCATTACCATTCCTCCGGACATGACCGTGCGCGAAGTGCTCAATCTGATCCACAAATACAAAATATCGGGTTTGCCAGTGGTGGAAGGCTCGAAAGTCGTAGGCATCGTCACCAACCGGGATTTGCGCTTCGAGACCAACCTGGATCAACCCATCAAAAATATCATGACGCTGAAAGATCGGCTCGTGACCGTAAATGAGGACACCTCTCGCGAAGAAGCAAAGGCGTTGCTGCATCAACACCGGTTGGAGAGAGTCCTGGTGGTGAACAGCGATTTCGAGTTGCGCGGATTGATTACGGTGAAAGACATCATCAAGACGTCGGAGCATCCCTATGCATGCAAGGATGATCTGGGGCGCCTGCGCGTGGGCGCCGCCATCGGGGTCGGCGAAGGCAGCGACGAACGCGCAGAAGCGCTGGCCGAAGCCGGCGTGGATGTCATCGTGGTGGATACCGCGCATGGCCACTCCCAGAGCGTGCTTGACCGGGTGCAATGGGTAAAGAAACGCTTTCCTCAAATTCAGGTTATCGGCGGTAATATCGCTACCGCCGCCGCCGCCAGGGCGCTGGTGAGCCACGGAGCTGACGGCGTAAAGGTCGGAATAGGTCCCGGCTCGATTTGCACGACGCGCATCGTCGCGGGGGTGGGTGTGCCGCAAATCACCGCGATCAAGAACGTATCCAACGCGTTGAACGAAACCGGCGTACCGCTGGTCGCCGATGGCGGTATTCGCTACTCCGGCGATATCGCCAAGGCGATTGCGGCCGGAGCCAATTGCGTAATGCTGGGTGGCTTGTTCGCCGGGACCGAGGAGTCACCCGGAGAAATTGAATTATTCCAGGGACGATCCTATAAAACCTATCGCGGCATGGGCTCTCTTTCCGCCATGCAGCAAGGTTCGAGCGACCGCTATTTCCAGCAGGCAGAGCAAGACGCCGAGAAGCTGGTGCCAGAAGGCGTGGAAGGCCGCGTTCCTTTCAAAGGCAGCGTAATTGCGGTGATCCACCAGCTCATAGGCGGGATACGTTCGGGCATGGGTTACCTCGGCTGTGCAACAATTGACGAAATGCACGCCAAAGCCGAGTTTATCGAAATCACTTCCGCCGGTATTCGTGAATCCCACGTCCATAATGTACAGATTACCAAGGAGGCGCCAAATTATCACCTGGAATAGTTGAAAATGGCTGGATTGCCGCCATGTCGCGTTGCTCGTCGTTGCATATGAATAACTATGCGCCTCCTCGCGCGTTGCCTGACGCCAATCCAGCCATTTTCAATAGCTTCGTCCTCTGACGCGCTCCGTGCAGCAAAACTCCGTGCATCAAAAAATACTCATCCTCGATTTCGGTTCGCAATATACCCAGTTGATCGCCCGCCGCATCCGGGCAACCAATGTTTATTGCGAAGTGCACCCATGCGATGTCAGTTCACGATTCATCAATGACTTCGCATCGCAAGGCATCATTCTTTCCGGTGGCCCCGATTCCGTCGCAGAGGACGCAACACCGCGCGCACCGCAAATCGTATTCGAGCTGGGTATTCCGGTACTGGGCATTTGCTACGGCATGCAGACCATGGCCGCGCAGTTGGGCGGCGCCGTTGAAACTTCCAGCGTGCGTGAATTCGGCTATGCCGAAGTGCGCGCGGAGGGCCGGATTGCGCTGCTGCGGGATATTCACGATCGCTGCGATGCGGAAGGGGAACGGGTACTGGACGTATGGATGAGCCATGGCGACAAGGTCACCACGCTTCCTCCCGGTTTCAAGGTAATGGCGAGCAATGCCGCTACGCCCAACGCCGCGATAGCAGATGAGGCGCGCGGGTTCTACGGCATGCAATTTCATCCGGAAGTCACCCACACCCTGCCAGGCAAGGCCATCATCGAGCGGTTCGTACATGAGATTTGCGGCGCCGGCCATGACTGGAACATGCCCGACTACATGGAAGAAGCGACCGGCCGAATCCGTTCCGAAGTGGGGGCGGACGAAGTCATTCTGGGTTTGTCGGGCGGGGTTGATTCATCGGTGGCGGCAGCGCTGATTCATCGCGCCATCGGAAAACAGCTGACCTGCGTATTCGTGGACAACGGCCTGTTGCGATTAAATGAAGCCAAACAGGTCATGGACACCTTTACCCGAAATCTGGGAGTAAAGGTTATCCATGTCGATGCGAGCGGAGCGTTTCTCAAGCACTTGCACGGCGTCGTCGATCCCGAACAAAAGCGCCGTATCATCGGTCGCGAGTTTGTCGAAGTATTTCAGCACGAAGCCGCCAGAATCCCGAATGCCAAGTGGCTTGCCCAAGGAACGATCTACCCCGACGTGATAGAGTCCGCCGGCGGTAAAACGAAAAAGGCCCAGACCATCAAATCCCACCACAACGTCGGCGGCCTGCCCGATACGCTGCATTTGAAATTGCTGGAACCCTTGCGCGAATTGTTCAAGGATGAAGTGCGTGAACTCGGGCTGGCGCTGAGCCTGCCACACGACATGGTTTTCCGCCATCCTTTCCCCGGCCCCGGGCTGGGCGTCCGTATTCTTGGTGAAGTGAAGTACGAATACGCCGAATTACTGCGACGCGCCGACGCAATTTTCATCGAGGAATTACGTGCGTCCGGCTGGTACGAAAAAATCTCGCAAGCCTTCGCCGTCTTCCTGCCGGTAAAGTCAGTAGGAGTAATGGGCGACGGACGCACCTACGATTACGTGGTAGCATTGAGAGCGGTCAAAACGGAAGACTTTATGACTGCGCACTGGGTGGAGCTCCCCTATACCCTGCTGGCCAAGGTCTCCAATCGCATCGTCAACGAAATACGCGGCATCAATCGCGTAGTCTACGATATTTCGGGCAAGCCGCCGGCGACGATCGAGTGGGAGTAAGTTACGTCAGCGAACTTCATGTTTCTGCAATGCGCCTTTTGCATCAATGCCTGCGCAAGGTTTAACCTAAAAAAGCGATTCTGTATTTCGATGAAGATAACTCTTTCCACAGTCATCACGCTTCTGGTCATGCTGTTCCTTTTCAGGTCAGTATGGGCCAACGAAGGAAAACCGTCAGACAACGGAAAAGCGCCAACCGCCAATTCGACGGAGCAGGCCGAGCGCCACGATACCGATATCAAGATTAAAGTACAGAACGACGGTGAACAGATTACGGTGGATGCAACCTTTACGGTGCCGGTTCTACCCCCGCAGGCGTGGGCAGTACTGACGGACTTCGATAACATACCCAACTTTATTTCCAGCATCCAGTCCAGTAGGGTTATCGACAGGTCGGGCAACAGTGTCCAGGTCTCGCAGAGCGGGATGGAAAAATATGGATTTGTTACTGTTTCACTCGAATCGGTGCGAAAAGTTTATTTGTCGCCTTTCAAGAAAATTCAGGAACGCATGATCAGCGGCAGCATGCGCAAAATGGAAGAGACGACGCAACTATCGCCGGAAGGCGATCACACGCGCATTATTTACCACGCGGACATTATCCCCGGTATCTGGCTTCTCAGAATTATCGGGCCCGTTTTCATCGAAAATGAAGCGCGGAAGCAATTTCAGGAAATAATCAATGAAATAATCAGAAGGAAGCGGCTGATCATCAGCAGCGGATGATGCCTGCATAACCCGTTTGCTGTCGCTCCGCCCATCGGTTAGAGCCGATGAGTGGTTGACACTCGGAATGCGCGCGAACCGATCGGCGTACCTTGATCGAGTTCATTTTCCAAAAAGCTCTCCGCTTCGTCACAATGGCTTCTGTCCGCTTATGATTCTGAGCAGGATAACCACGATGGCGATTACCAGAAGAATATGGATAAAACCACCCATAGTATAGGCACTGACCAACCCCAGCAACCACAGGATAATCAAAACAACAGCGATGGTGTAGAGCATGACATTTACCTCTCATGGTTGATTTTATCGGCAATCCGCTCCGTCACTGTGGCTTACGTCCGCCTATGATTCCCAGCACGAAAAGCACGATGGCGATTACCAGAAGAATATGGATAAGGCCGCCCATCATGAAGGAAGTCATCAATCCAAGCAGCCACAAAATGCCTACAATAACTGCAATGGTGTAAAGCATGATCTGTGCCTCTTATGATTAGTTTATCGACGATCGGCGCACCCCAAACTGGCGAACCCTGTGTGCCGACCACGCGCTGCTGCATGCCACTCCACCCTACTTCCGGGGATATACATCTTTCTGCTTTTTTTCCCAATCGGAAATTTGCTTCTCCGCCTCTTCCTTGCTGATTCCATAAGATTCCTGAATTTTCCCGGACAGTTGATCTCGTTTGCCGGCAATCTTGTCGAGATGATCGTCGGTCAGGTCTCCCCATTGCTCCTTGACTTTGCCCTTGAATTGTTTCCAGTTACCTTCCACTTGATCCCAGTTCATTTTTATACTCCTCGGGTTAAGATTGATTAATCAATAAGTTCTACAATTGCGCTTTAACTTTTGATGGTCATTTTATTGACGACATTCTTCACGCCCTCCACGCCACGTGCGATCTCGGTTGCCCGGTCGATCTGGGTCTGATTATTTACAAACCCGCTAAGCTGGACTTCCCCGTTGCGCGTCTCCACGGCGATATCGGTACCCTTGACGACATCGTTCGCGAGTAGCGCCGCTTTCACTTTGGTGGTAATGAGCCCATCATCGATCTTATCGCCCACCGTGGTACCGGCGGTCTTTATGGTCATCTTATTGATTACATTTTTGACACCCTCGACGCCCTTCGTTACCGCTGTAGCGCGATCAATTTGCTCCTGGCTGTCCACGAAACCGCTGAGTTGAACTTCACCCTTGCGCGTCTCCACCTGGATATCAAGACCCTTGACAATATCGTCCGCCAGCAACGCGGATTTCACTTTCGTCGTAATAACGCTATCGTCTATCACCGTTCCCGCCGTAGTTTTGGTCTCGGGTTTGGCGGCTTTGTCCTCGGTTTTCCCGCAAGCGGAAATGAATAATGCGCTGATGAGCGTTACGGTCAGAACAAGTAATTTATTGTGCGTATTCATGCTGCTTTCTCCAGAGTGAAAATAAAACCCCGCCTTGGCTCACAGTTCCGTCGTCGAATTACGCTTTCGCTAATCCTACAAACTAATCCTACAAACTAATTCGACCTACAAGCTGCTTCGCGCCGTTGTCGATAGTCGCCATCTTCTCCATTCTCCGGCATCTGTTCAGTGCGCTGGCGTACATAATCAGAAAAAAATCCATCCCTGCCGCGAGAACAGCAGGCGTAGATCGGGTTAGCGCAGCGTAACCCGACAAAAGGCCTCAGAAGAGCATAGGATTGGGAGTGTTCAGTTCCGTTACGCGGTCATTCCCGCGAAAGCGGGAATCCATGGGGTTTTCGGTTACCCGAATTCACCCGCTGCAGGATGACGGCCTGTTCCAGTCAGCGTCCGGATTCCCGCTTTCGCGGGAATGACGAAGCGTTTTGTCGGATTAGCGAAAGCGTAATCCGACGATGGAACACAGTTTTGAGGTACTCTGGTTAGCGCAGCGTCAACTACCGGATTTAGGTTTAATCCGGTCTAAAGTTCCACCATCGTCGAAATGCGCATTCTGCGCTCTCTTCCAACCGCCGAAGACCTCATCGACGGTGAACAGCCTTAAGGCCGGAAACTGCATTGCATATTTCGCCGCCACTTTCTCATCACGCGGACGATAGTAGTGTTTGCCTGCGATATCTTGCGCTTTCGTGGTATAGAGATAATCGATATAGGCCTTGGCGACATCGCGCGCGCCGCCCCGGTCGATCACATTGTCCACCACGCTGACGGTAGGCTCGGCGACGATTGACATGGACGGGGTAACGATTTCAAACTTATCCCCACCCTGCTCTCTGACAATCCGATGGGCTTCGTTTTCCCACGCCAGCATCACATCGCCGGCGCCGCGTTCGACGAAAGTCGACATCGCGCCGCGGGTCCCGGAATCCAGCGCCTTGACGTTAACAAACAATTTCCTGACGAATTCGAGCGCACTTGTTTGACCGCCACCGGGTTGCTTTAGCGCATAGCCCCAAGCGGCCAGGTAATTCCAGCGCGCGTCGTCCGAAGTCTTCGGATTCGGTGTGATCACTTCGACGCCGGGTCGTGCGAGATCGTCCCAATCTCTCAGCTTCTTCGGGTTGCCTTTGCGTACCAGAAATACGATGGTCGACGTATAGGGGGAATTTTTCGGTAAGGGTTCCTGCCAATCGGGCAATTTGAACGGGTTGCTTTTCTTTAGTGCGCCCCCGTCATAGGATAAGGCAAGCGTCACGACCTCAAGCCCGTCCATGACCGCATGTATGGGTACACCCGATTTGCTTTGGGCCGGTTTGACCATAACGGCGACGCCGGATCGTGCTTTCCAGTGTCTGGCGAACGCCTCATTGAAATCATCAACCATTTCCGCGGCGGGATGGATATCGTGGTAAGAAATACTATGCAGGGCGGCGGCGGCCGCACCCAAACCGAGCAGAGTTGCAAGCGCAGCAAAAATAATACGGGAGCGATATGAACGCATTTTCATTTCCTCCTTAAGTCAAAGTAATGATCAGGCGGCAATTTAGCATCGGTTTGTTTCAGCGGCATTGCACAAAAATGAAGAATTGGTAAATGGTAAATGGTAATTGCGCCCCGGTAGGGATAACGCATTCCGTCAGACAGAAGCCCGCGTAAGCGATGAATGAATCAAATGAATATCCAATAACCCGCCAGACAGCTGGAAGCGCAGGAAATGCCGGAGGTTTTGAAAAAGAATGGCCAATCAAGAGCCGCCGCGTATAGAATTTGGCTGCAATACATTAATGGTGGGTAAATGAAATGGTAAACGCAGAAAGCGCCACGTGAATATACCGACGTGAATATACCGACGTGAATATACCCAAGTGAATATACCCAAGTGAATATACCCAAGTGAATATCCAGAGCTTTACCCGATTTTCCAATGTCGCCCTGATGTTGCTACTGCTAAGTATCGGCGCGCTCGCATTCCATACGATAAGCATTCGCGAAGATATCATCCAAATCGAGCGTCACCGGTTTCACACACTTTTGCTCGTCGATGAGCTGATTCAAAGCTCTGAGGACCTCACCCGCATGGCGCGTGCATACGTGACCACCGGCGATGCGATTTACAAGCGTTATTTCATGGAGATACTCGATATTCGCAATGGTGTGCGGCCGCGCCCGCAGAGTTATTCCCCGACTTACTGGCACCTCGTGGCAGTGGGGAAAGCCCCCGCCTTCGAACGAGGCAAGGCGGTTCCTTTGGTCGACATGTTTCATCGAGCAAGCTTCAGCAACGACGAATTTGTCCTGCTGCAAAAATCTCTGGAGCGCTCCGATAATCTGCTCGACTTGGAAAATCGGGCGTTCGCGGCTGCGGAAGGCTTATACGACGACGGAAAGGGTAATTTTACGATACGCCGCAAGCCTGACCGGGAATTCGCCGTCGGCTTGCTGTTTGGCAAGCGCTATGACGCCGGGAAAGCCGCCATCATGGAGCCGATTCAGCAGTTCAGGGATTCATTCAACGCCCGCACACAAACTGAATTGGACCTCAAGCTGGCCCTGCTCGAACGCCAGACCCTGTTAGAGATGGTGCTCATTATCGTTGCATTACTCGCGATGACGGCTATGTTTTTTTTCACCCGCCTCGGCATATTGGAGCCGTTGGCCGACCTTGGCCGTCAGGTGGCGGGCATCACCCGCGGCATCCGGCCCAGCCGTCATGGCAAAGCCACCAGCAATGAGGTCGAGAGACTCGGCGAGGCATTGGCCCTGGCAGACGCAGAAAAAACGCAATTACTTGAAAAGGAGCGTATTGCCAAGAATGAAGCGGAACGGGCCAGTCAGCTCAAGGACGAATTTCTGGCGACCCTCTCTCATGAGCTTCGCACGCCGCTGAACGCGATCCTGGGGTGGTCGCAACTTATCTTGAGCGGAAATATGACGAATGAGGACATTCATCGGGCTCTGGAAACCATCGAGCGAAATGCCCGCGCACAAAATAAACTGATCGAGGATCTTCTTGAAATGAGCAGCATCATCTCCGGATAGGTCAGGCTCGATATGCAGCAATGGGACCTTGCTCTCCTGGTGGAGGCGGCGGTTGAGTCGGTGAATCCAACCGCGCAGGCCAAAGGTATTATTCTGGAAAAAACCATTGACCGGCAAGTCAGCCCGATCTCGGGCGATTCCAACCGGCTCCAGCAGGTCTTCTGGAACCTACTTTCCAACGCGATCAAATTTACGCCCAAGGGCGGCAAGATAGAAATTGCGGTTGAGCAAATAGGCTCATATGCCGAAATCAGGATCAATGACTCGGGTCTGGGTATTTCACCGGAATTCATCCCCTATGTTTTCGATCGCTTCCGGCAGGCCGATGCCTCGCTGACCCGGCAATACGGCGGCCTGGGTCTGGGCCTCGCCATTGTCAAGCAACTGGTGGAACTGCATGGCGGAGTCGTTCGGGCGGAAAGCGACGGCGCGGGTAAAGGCGCAACTTTCATTGTGAACCTGCCGCTTGCCATTATCAGCGATAATGGCTCGTTATCCCTGACGCCGAAGCCCTTCGATAGCGAGAATCTTTCAGGAGTAAAAGTGTTGGTGGTCGATGACGAACCGGACGCACGTGAACTCATCAAACGGATACTGACTCACTGTCAAGCCCGCGTGACCGCCGCCGCGACTGCGAACAAAGGGTTGGAACTCCTGGCGAATGAAAGACCGGATATCATTATCAGCGACATCGGGATGCCGGAGAAGAGCGGATATCAATTCATGCGAGAAGTGAGAAACCTTCCCGCCGAAAGCGGCGGCAACACCCCGGCCATCGCAGTCACAGCGTTTGCTCGTGCGGAAGACAAAATCAGCGCGCTAAACGCCGGCTATCAGGAGTATCTCACCAAGCCTGTCGAACCACGGGAACTCATCGATGCAATCTGCAAACTGGCGGGGCGAGAGGAAGAATGGGAAGACAAGAATTTCCGGTTCTGACCTTGGCCGGGAAACAACCCAACACATAATCCGTTAGTTTCATACGGCGCAATGCGCTTTCGCTTATTGCGCCCTACCTCTCTGTCATTCCCGCGAAAGCGGGAATCCAGACGCGGACTGGAACAGGCCGTCATCCTGC
Organism: Nitrosospira sp.; assembly: GCA_030453055.1. Taxonomy (GTDB): domain Bacteria; phylum Pseudomonadota; class Gammaproteobacteria; order Burkholderiales; family Nitrosomonadaceae; genus Nitrosospira. The sequence continues at coordinate 7,788 of JAKDLC010000001.1, read as the reverse complement.
AGTAGGTGAATTCTGGTAACCGAGAACCCATGGATTCCCGCTTTCGCGGGAATGACGGGAGGGGAGTCGGTGGGCGTAGGATGGGTGGAGCGGAGCGTAACCCATCAAAAACCGCACGCTTCACCCCATTCAACTACCCGATTCAGGTTTATTCCATTCGCAACCTCTTTCCATGCGACAATTTGCCGCATGCGGCAATATGCCACATTGATTTACTGACCTGAATGATAAATACTCGGCTCATCGGTATTGCTGACAAGCATTCCGATGTACTGAGTTCTATTTTTCTTAATAAATTGACATTCCTGTCATAAATTAATCAAGGGAAACTCCAAATGAAAAAAACACTTAGCTACGCGTTACTTCTGGCCGGCATGACGTCAGTGCCGGCGATGGCCCACATCGGCTATGGCCACCGCAACTTCGGCACTTTCGACGGCAGCACATTGACCAGCACTACCTTGACCGGCCAGGCGGCCACCGGCAACTGGGGCTGGATCGACGGTACGGATGCCGACTATGGCAACAGCCATAGAGTGCGGCCTTTCCGCTTCACCTTGACCGAGGAATCCAACGTCACGCTTTCGTTCAAGGAGGCGACTGGCGAGGTCACCGATCATCGCGGCAATGTCCACACCGCGGAGCTCGGATTGATCCCCGGTTTTTCGCTCTACCAGGGGCTTGCGAGCCTTAGGCCGATACCGTTGCCTCATGACGGCTCGGATCTATCCGTGGCAAGCCGGCCCGATTATGCCGAAGGCTCGTTCCGGGCGATGACCGACTGGTCGATTGGCAACAGTCCAGGCGACCTCAACGGCACGGTCATTCCGGCCAGACTGAGTTTTTTCGAGTATATCGGCCACGCCTATGATGGCACGGGCTATGGTTCGGATGGGACGCAGGACAATATGGTGTCGCATACTTTCATGAATCTGGGGGCCGGCGACTATTCAGTGTTTGTTGGGGGATCGGATTATCTGGCGCAGCTTGATTCGAATCCGGACAAAATGACCAAATATGGCCTCGAGGGTACCCTGACGGTAGGCGTGGTGCCCGAACCGGAAACCTACGCCATGCTGCTGGCCGGCTTGGGGTTGATGGGGGCCATCACACGGCGTCGCATCAGGACCGGTAGCGTTTAATCTCTGCAAGCTTGATTCCTCGCCTCTTGGGGCGGGAGTCGGCTGAAAGCCGACGAATGGTAAGAACGCAGTTAACACCCCGCTGCTTGCGGCGGGGTGATTTATAAAACTCTCGATTAAGCCTTCCCAAGAACTGATTTACATGGTTTTTTACGGAAACGTACGCTACGTTGAGAGCAAGACCTGGCTTACCGGAAGTTATGGTGAGTCGGTACCACCTGAAGTTAGAGTTTTAAAAGATTTTCTGATGCTGATGCTGTTAAGCATGTAGTCGTTGTTGTTTCTTAGTGCATTTCCTCCTATAACCTCCTTTGGTTCGTAACATCCCCGAAGATGTTACGAACTTTCTTTTCTGCACTTAACCTGCACCCTCGCTACCAGTTGTAATAACCCGACAGGCCAACGAAACTGACCCCCCTGATTCGGGTTCTGGCTCAGCCGGGTACCGTCGGTGTAAGTCCAGTTCGCCCAGGTCCATTCATCGGTTTTGAAGCGATTATAGATGTAGTCGAGCCGAAGGCCCATGTTTTTCTGGATTGCGCATTTCACAAACAGCCTCAGGGTCGTGTCGACGCGTCCGTGCAGGCTGCCACCCACTCCGGGGGCGAGCAGCACGCTGTGTTAGCAACACGCAATTCGTACCCCTTGACAAAACCTTCATTTTAATCCATGCTTCACCTATATCCCCCCAATCGCTTCGGTGGTTGGGCGCGAGGCCGCCTTCGGGCGGCTTCTGCATTTATGGAGCCGGATTTGACAATAACAAACATCTACATTGATGGCTTCAATCTGTACTATGGCGCTCTCAGGAAGACACCGTATCGATGGGTCAACCTCGAAAAGCTGTGCGAATTTCTCCTGCCCAATCAAACTATCGGCGAAATAAAGTACTTTACCGCTCTACCAAACCTAAGATTTGGTGAGTCCTATCTGAACACTACACGAGCCTACCGCACGCTTACGGATCATGGGTAGTCGATAGAGAATCCCCTCCCGAGAATCATCCGCACTACGCTCTCGCTACCAGTTGTAATAACCCGACAGGCCAACGAAACTGACCCCCCTGATTCGGGTTCTGGCTCAGCCGGGTACCGTCGGTGTAAGTCCAGTTCGCCCAGGTCCATTCATCGGTTTTGAAGCGATTATAGATGTAGTCGAGCCGAAGGCCCATGTTTTTCTGGATTGCGTATCTCGCGGTATTCCCATATCCGTATGGGGGTTGCGACGATATGCCGCATTGACTTCTGTTATTGCCTTGGACTAAGGTTATGGCGACATCATTGCTTCCGCTCGACAGGCACGATTCAATGATGTTCAGTCGAGAATGATGTTCAGTCGAGAATTACCTCTAAACCTTTAGAAGGAGTACTCCACATGAAAAAATCACTTCAACTCAGCTTGTTTCTCACGGGTATGGTCTCACTGCCGGCGATGGCGCATCCCGACTACAAAAACCTTGGAACTTTCAGCGGACTCAGCGTTGGGGCTTCGGGTAGCGTTAATACATCCGTCCACAGCAACTACGGCTGGGCGGATGCGGCGGATGCGGATTGGGGCGATTCCCATAACGGACAATTTCTCCAATTCACCTTGGAAAATCCCGCCGCAGTAAAGCTCTCCGTAGAATCGAACATGACCCCCAACGAGGCAGGCGGAGTTCTGCTGCCGGGTTTCTCCGTGTATGAAGGGCTCGCCGTCCCACTTGCCCACGACTTCGCCGACGCCGCTTTTGCATGGCGGGATATGCAGGCGGGCCCAGCCGCGGACGAAGGTTTCTGGAATGCGATGGGTAGTTTCCAGACGGCAAACGATGCGGGTGAGACCAGTTTTTTAACGTTTAAGGGTTACGCTGTCGATGGCACCGCCGCCAATTTTGGCAGCGCCACCACGCAGCCCGGCGTCATGGGCGATGGCACGGCGGACGGCATGGTGAACAAAATCTTTTCATTGGACGCGGGTACCTATTCCGTTATCGTCGGCGGCGCCGATTACGATGCCGTGGGTACAGCCGCCGGCAGCAGGAATTATGATTTTGACGCCAGCATAGCCGTCGTACCGGAACCGGAAACCTATGCCATGTTGCTGGCCGGCCTGGGTTTGATGGGCGCGGTCGCACGCCGGCATAAAGCGGCGGATAAAGCGGCATAAGCTTGCTCTGAACCGCTTTGTTTCAATCGCAAAGGCCGCCCCATCCGGGCGGCCTTTGCTTATCATACGGTTGCATTCATCTGTACCGTTCGATTACCTGATCGGCAAGTTCGCCGCACCTGATTGACACATCGCTTGTCACAGGTGGCGCGCGCTGCGCCTGAGAATCGTCCCGCACCACACCCTCGCTACCAATTGTAGTAGCCCGACAGACCGACGAAGCTGATCGCCTGAAGCGGGTCCTGACTCAGCCGCGTGCCGTCGGTGAAGGTCCAGTTCGCCCAGGTCCATTCATCGGTTTTGAAGCGATTGTAGATATAGTCAAGCCGAAGGCCCATGTTTTTCTGTATTGCGTATCTCACGAACAGCCTCAGATTGCTCAGCTCTGTGGAAATGTCCGGAAGAGAATCGATCGGCGAGCCGGTAAGCGCCCTTTGCCGGTATTTATCGTTGATGTCGGAATAATACAGATCGGCCCCCATGTCCAGCTTGGGTTTCTGTCTGCCGTTTGCGCTCCAGCCGAAGGAGGTGCTCTGATGGCTGAGATCGGCGGCCCAGAACTGTCCGCCGGCCGTGACGGGATTGGTCCTCGAAAACTGGTCCAGGCGGGTTTCGTTTCTCGAGAACCATGCCGTTGCATGCCATGCGTCCGAGAACGTATAGGTCGCATCGACCGCATAATCGCGCGCCATGCCTTCCTGCGGCCCCAGATTCGCAGTATTGTCGCGCCCGTAATTGTCGCGCGATTCGTCCACTATGAATTGCAGCGACAGCGGCTCGATGGGCACCCAGTTGATCAGCAAACGCACCTTGTGCCGCGAACGATCCGCCAGGTTGATAGGAGAAACGAAACCGGGGTAGCCGGGTATGATCGAACGCAGAAAATCCGAGCCGCTGCGGTCGCTATAGATATAGGAAACCGCACCGGTAACGGTTTCGGACATCGAGCGGCGCAATTCGACCCGATACGACCATTCATCGGTGCGGCCCCGATGGCGGACAACGATGGGCGCGCCATAATCGCGGTGCCGCTGATCGAAATCCACGCCGCCGGTCAGACGGAAGCTCATGGGCAAGGCGTAGTATGCTTCCACCTTGGCGTTCAATGTCCGCATGGAGAACGGCTGGTTGAATCCGGGATAACCGGGTGCGTGCGGATTGTAATTGAGGATGGGGGTTTTATCATCCCGATCCTCATAGCGGATATTGGCCAGCAGAGAGAGCTTGGGCAGCGGGCGCGCCGTAAGGCCCCCTTGCAGCAGGGTCGTATCGATGCGCCCGCCCAGATGGCTGCCCACACCGGGCGCAAGCAGCAGGCTGTGAATGAATGCATTGGTTTGCGTCGCGTGCGTGTACGCAACCTTGAAATTTCCGCGTGTGGTCGGGGTAAAACTGTAGCCGCCGCCCAGGAATAATTGGTGCGACTGGTTGTCGGGCGGCAGCGCAATGGGGTTATAGGTATTCAAGGCACTGCCGCCGCCGGCGCTGCTGCCTCCCGTAATGTGGAGCGCCGTATTGTGATTGACATACATGGTGCCGTAGTACCCCCCGGATAACTGCAACCGTTTGCCGTTATAGCCGAGCGTGGCGCCGAACAGCCGGGTGGTGGAATTGATGGGCTCCGGCGTAAATCCGAAAGCCCCGGCAAAAATTGAGCGCGTGCCTCGCCCAAACACGCGCGCGCCATCTTTTTCTTCATTACGAAAGTGCAACTGGAAATCCATATTTCCCGCAAACGATTTGCCGAGCCCGAATCCGACCGCGGTGCGCTCCGTCTTGAACAGCATGGGATCTCCGGCGGTAGGCGTAGTGGGAACGTGGAGATGGGAGGTTCCGATTCCGCTGACGGCGGTCCTTACCGTAAAGGGTTCATAGCGTGGAGTCTGGCTGAAATCGATAACATAGCCCCAGTTGCCCTGCTGGCTGTGTTCCAGGCGCAGTTCGCGACTATCGAGCCCGAGATTGCGCCCCCTCAACCTGTACCAGGTTCCCGTGGCGTCGCTGCGTTTCAATATATCCGCATTGATCAGCCCGTAAGGCCCTGCGTCGCGCATACCGCTATACTGGCCAAAACGGGCGCCATCGTTGAAAAGGTAGCCGACTCCCAAGTCGACCGTGCTGTGGGGCCGGGTCAGCCGCGTGACACGATCGCTCGCCGTATCCGCCCAGGCCAATCCCGCCGAACCCGGAGAAATCAACAGCGTGACAACGGCAGCCTCGATCGGTAAAAACCGGCGTCCGGGTATTTTCAGGCCGACCATCGCCGATCTTTATCAACGCTGGAAAAGACGCTCGTTGCGCTCATCCAGCGGGCTGTTGCTGCCGTGAATCTGGGTATGGCAATTCAGGCAGCCCCGCGCCAGGGTATTCTGTTCGCGGCCACCCGGCGCGTCGAACGACCCGATGGCTCCCTGGTGGGTATTCGGCTCATGGCACTCCTGGCACAGGAAGGGCGAGCGCCACCTGAGCAGGTTGGGAGCGGTCGTGCCATGCGGATTGTGGCAAATGGCGCAATTCTCCTGTACCGGCTGATGGTTGCGGACAAAAGGGCCGCGTTTCTCCATGTGGCAGGTATAGCACGTGTCGTTGATGCTATCGCGCACCATCATGCTCGGGCCGGCGGAACCATGCGGGTTATGGCAGTCGGAACAGGCGACCTTGCCTTCCCTTATCGGGTGGCGGTAAGGCCGCTTGATCTCGATCCGCTGTTCCTTATGGCAGGCGAAGCACACTTCCGATTGCGTCAGCCTGTCGCGTACCTTATCGTGCGCCGCATGCACCTGGTGACAAGCGGCGCAAGGAACATCCTGGTTCGCATGGCGACTGCCGGCCCAGTGCATGCGTATGCCGCCTTCATGACAGGCCAGGCAGGCCTGATTTTTCTCCTGCGCCGAGTTCGTCGAGTTTTTTCCGAACGAACGCTCGGGGAAGGCGTGTTTCTCGGGATTCCTGACGTGCACCTCACTCTCGCCGTGGCAACTCGTGCAGGTGGGAGTACGGCTGTCGGCGACGGTGCCGTGCTTGGTCTTGCCGATGGAGAGCACGGGATATTTTTCATGCTCGTCGTGACAGCGGGTGCATCTCGCATCCCCCTTCAAGACCATGTCCTGGATTGGGGTTTTAGCGGCATCGTCCTGTGCCGAGGCGCTCTGGGAAATAACCAGGAGACCCGGCGGCAGGAATATCAGCTGCAGCCATGCCGCCATGAGCAGCAACAGCTTTCTCAAGCGGCTCGCCCCGGTGACATCCATAAAGGGAAACTCAACCGCCGCCAGCCGGAAACCAAGGGGCAGGAAATGATGCAGACATAACACTGACGATGCTCAATAAAGAGCAAGGAGGGAAAATTCATATCCGGCTGGGTCAAGAGATTATAAGAATCGCCAATAAGACTGCTTTGCAACGCTGTTTTATTTGTACTCACTTCCGATCCCGCTCCATGGATGGCTGATTTCGGAGGATGTGCGCGTGGAAGTGTATAGCGGAAAACATGTCTTGGGAATGTGACATATTGTCGCGGACCCGGGCCTGATGGGCGCGTTAGTGTTCCCACTGTCCTGCGGCAATATGTCGCATTGACACGGTGTGGCCTCTGACCAATACTTCGGTCTCAATGTTATTTCGGAAGTGCGCCCCGGATAACCACTCTCCCGCTCGCCGATTCTCACGCGGCATCTCTTCTCCGCCAGTAAGGCCGCTTTTTTCGCCGCAAACGTGCACGCCCGTAAAACCACCTCCGATCATTAACTCAGGGATACCGCATGGCACAGAATTCCACAGCATTTCCGGAGCATCGCCCTTCTCTTCCCGCCGAGTTCGCCACCGGCAACACGGTATTGCTTTATGTTGTAGTCATGATCACCGGCGCGGCGGTGATGGTGCTGGAACTCCTGGGCGCGCGTATCATCGGCGCGTTTTACGGGGTCAGCCTCTATGTCTGGTCTTCCATCATCGCCGTGACGCTCATCGCCCTGGCGCTGGGCTACTATCTGGGGGGCTCCATGGCGGATCGGCTGCCGCAGGTGCAATTGCCGCATGTGATTCTTTTCGCGGCCATGACTGCCGCAGCCATTCCATTCATGACGGGAACCGTCCTGGTTGCCACGGATTCATGGGGCATGCGGGCCGGCGCGTTCACCAGCGCACTCGTCCTGTTTACCCTGCCGTTGACCAGTCTCGCCATGGTCGGGCCGTATGTGATCAAGCGCTCGACGCAGCACTTGCGCCACGTCGGCACATCGTCGGGATCGGTTTACGCCATCAGCACCGTGGGCAGCGTGGTGGGAACGCTGCTGCTGGGTTTTTATCTGCTGCCCCAGTTGGGCACCAGGGTAATCATCTTCTCGCTCAGCCTGGTTTTGATAGGCCTGGCGACCGTGCTGGCGGTCTCAGACCGGCCTGCCGGCATGACGCGCCGCGCCACCTGGCCTGTGCTGATAGCCGCGGCCTGCATAGGCGTCCTGACCTTGACCGGCTTTGCGCATTCGCGTGAGAAGGT
>JAKDLC010000390.1 GCA_030453055.1 Nitrosospira sp. | reverse complement strand
ACCTTTAATAATCAATACGTTATGCAACCACAAAACCAGAAGTCCGACAGTCTGCCAGAAGTACGGTGTAATCCTACTGAACAAAATCCCCTTTTTATGTACGGAGACGCACATAAACTCAAAAAATCAAGCGTAGCTGTCTCAAATTCCGGGATGAGTATTTGACCCGGATGATAACCGGTGTGAAAAAAAAACGAACTGCGCCTGGATTCCCGCTTTCGCGGGAATGACGAAACTTTTTTTGCAGGTCGATTAGCGCAGCGCAATCCGACGGATTAGCAGATGTAGGGCGCCAATAAGCGCAGCGCATTGCGCCGGATGTTCTCATGTCGCGCCGAACGAAGTATCACCGCAGCTGATGTAGGGCGCCAATAAGCGCAACGCATTGCGCCGGATGTTTTCATGTAGATGGACTCCCTATACGGGAAGCGTAGCGTAACCGACGGTGATTTTGCTTTTCACAACCTCGTCAACCATCCAAAAAATAGGCGCCACCGGATTCCGATCGTAGATTCATACGGCGCAATGCGCTACGCTTATTGCGCCCTACCCATTTCATTTCTACCCGCTTCGTCATGCTCGCGACACTTTTACAAGCCGGATCAGCACAGCATAATCCGACGTCCGTGCATTCATGCCGACACTCATTGACCTGAACGTAAGTAAATAGCGTTATACTCGCAGACGCTTGACATTTGTTACCATTTCGTGACGGACCAACGAGAAACAGGAAAGGGCTGACGATGCCGGAAGATAATGAGGAAAAACTGCTGCGCTCGGTCGCATTGCAAACCTCCAACACCATACTCCGGGCGCGTCAGCGCGCCGAGCACGAACTCAGACAGGCCAAGGAATTATTGGAAGAGAAGGCGAGGCGGCTCGATCACTCCCTTTCCATCCTGCGCGCCACCATGGAATCCACCGCGGACGGAATTCTGGTTACCGACGAGGATGGCCTCGTACTTCGCTTCAATGAACGATACCTCCAGATGTGGGGAATTTCCCGGGATATCACGAACCTGAGCGAACACCATCCCCTGCTGAAATACTGCGGCAAGTCTTTGAAAGACCCACAGTCGTTCCTGGATAGCACCGCACGGATCTACGCTTTCTGGCCGGCGGATAGCTACGATTTGCTGGAACTCGCCGATGGCAGGGTATTCGAGCGGTTTTCCAGAATCCAGGCTATCGAAGGCCGGGATATAGGCCGCGTCTGGAGTTTCAGAGACGTGACGGCGCGCAGGCATGCCGAAGACGCGATACGGGAAAGCGGCGAGCGGCTGCGCTTCATGGCTGAAGCCATACCCCAAAAAATATTCACCGCCCGGGCTGACGGCGTCGTGGATTATTTCAACCAGCAATGGAGAGACTACACCGGGTCCACCCTTGAACAGCTCGGCGAATGGGAATGGACAAACCTCATCCATCCTGACGATGTGGACGAGCGTAACAGGCGCTGGCGCCACGCTCTTGCCACGGGAGAACCGTTCCAGATGGAAATCCGCTACCGGCGGGTCGACGGCGACTACTGCTGGCACATCACCCGCGCTCATGCCAAGCGCGACGCCCAGGGGAAAATATCGATATGGGTCGGTTCCAGTGCGGATATCGACATCCTGAAGCGGGCGAACGAAGAGAAAAAGCAGCTTCTCGAGAATGAACGGATCGCGCGAAGCGAAGCCGAACGTGTCAACCGCATCAAGGATGAATTTCTCGCAACGCTGTCTCACGAACTCAGGACGCCGCTTAACGCGATTCTTGGATGGTCTCAGCTCATTTTGCAGGCAACGATGAGCAAGGAGGACACTCGGCGCGGATTGGAGACCATCGAACGAAACGCGCGCGCCCAGAATGAGCTTATTGCAGATCTTCTCGAAATGAGCAGCATAATCTCCGGGAAGATCAGGCTTGACATGCAACGACTCGATCTCAACGACGTCATCGAGGCGGCGATCGAGTCGGTGGCGCCGGCGGCGGAAGCCAAGGACATTTGCCTGCGAAAAATAATCGACCGGTCGGCGGGACCGGTCTGGGGCGACCATAACCGGCTCCAGCAGATAATCTGGAATCTTCTTTCCAATGCGGTCAAATTTACACCCAGGGGCGGTAATATCGAAGTGATCGTCGAGCGGGCAGCCTCGCATCTCGATATTGTGGTAAAAGATTCGGGAATGGGTATCAAGCCCGAGTTCCTGGCCTATGTGTTTGACCGTTTCCGGCAAGCGGATTCCTCGCTCACCCGCATGCACGGCGGCCTCGGCTTGGGGCTTGCCATCGTGAAGCAACTCGTGGAGCTTCACGGGGGAACGGTTCGCGTGGAACGCGCCGGCGAGGGCAAGGGAGC
>JAKDLC010000389.1 GCA_030453055.1 Nitrosospira sp. | reverse complement strand
GAAACAAAAGACCAGCAAGGGCGCGCGTCAATTTATGAAACATCCGGGTTAGGTTTAACGAATCAGCCTGGGTCTTGAGAGATTCGAACTTCTTTGGTTTTCGTTTGCCATAAGGGATTTTCCTCGTGAAGCAAAACCGGGACATAAAACGGGTCCTGCTCGCCACCGCGGCAATGTGGCTGATTCTAAGTGCCGCGGCATCGACCGCATTTGCTGATAATGCCGTCAAACTAAGGATACTGGTCATCACGACGGGTGAGGCGGCGGAAGATTTGGGATTCGCCTATATCAAGCCCGTCCTCGATGAAATGGGCGTGCCATACGACGTATTGAATGCACGCACGACTGATTTGACGGCTGCGACGCTTGCCTCTTCTTCGGCCGGCGGCGGCTGCAGGGCCGAGGATGCCGGCTGTGTAGGAAACTATAACGGCATCATTCTGACGGACGCCGACCTGGTTCCAAACTTCACTCCATCGGAATGGGACGCGCTGCACAATTACCAGAAGAACTTCGGTGTCCGCCAAGCGGTACTATCAGGATGGCCGGCCACGTATTCGGATCCGCAGCCGCCCCATGGAGTCTACCTGGATTATGGTCTTGTCTATTCATCCAGCGGAAACGACTACGATGCGCGGTGGACAGTGCCCGCCGCCTACAGCAGGGAAGTCTTTGAGTATGTGAATCAGGCTAATTCATTTCCGATTACGGAATTCGCCTTCGCGTCCAATCCCCGAAATGATACCCGCGGTCTGCGGGACGGCTCCATACCCCGCGTCGAGCCGCTGCTGAGAACTCAGAATGGTGAAGCCCTGGTATCGATCGTACGGTACATGGCGCCCTCTCGGACTACACCTGTACGCGAGGTTATGATCTCGACGATTACCAATGCCGGGGCCTTCATCCATTCAAACGTCCTGGCCTACGAGTTTATCAACTGGGTGACGCAAGGGGTGTTCATCGGGGCGCGGCGGGTACATATGGCTGCCCACGTGGACGATTTGTTTCGTCGGAATACGCTGTGGGATCCTGCTCTCGATGACGATAACCCTGCCAACACCTATCGCTTGAACAGCGCGGACATCCGCAACGCGGTGAACAAACAACGCGCCTTTCGTGTCGCGCATCCGCTAGCAGATAATTTCAAGCTGGATTTTCCCTTTAATGGTTCCTGGGCAGTGGTGGATCCCGAAGCAATGACGCTGACGGCAAACTTGACGGACGACCTGGTGGCGGCGGTGGTCGCCAATAAAGAGAATTTTCGCTTCATCAACCATACCTTCGCCCATGCAAACATGGACAGGGCTCCGGTCGCGGCTGATGTGCCTTGTGATTACCCCACGTTTGCTTCCATCCCGACCATCCAGGCGGAAATTACCAGGAACCGGAGGGTCTGGGAACTCCTGGATCTACCAGAGCGAAGTGAAAACAATCGGGTGCTCGTAAGCGGCCAGCACTCCGGCCTGCAGGATGACAAATGCACTGATAATCCTGCTTCCCACCCGGAGATGTTCAATGTTCAAGCTGACGACATACCATTCGACCAGGGTGGCGCCAACTTGCTATTCCTTCGCGCAGCCGCCGAAGCCGGCGTGGATTATATTGCCTCTGACGCATCCCAGCGGGCGCAGAACCTCGAACAGTATGTCACTCAGTATGATGATGGCAGCCCAACGAACCGGCTGATGCTGCCCCGTTGGCCCACCGATATTTTTTATAATGTGACGAATCCATCGCAGCTGGAAGATCAGTACAACTATCTTTACAACCGGAAATATGTCAGTACGGGACTCAATCCCTGTGAAATACCTTTAGCCGTTTGTTCTCCGCGAAGTTATCCGGAAATTCTCATGGTCGAAGCCGATCTGGCGTTGCGCCACATGCTGAGCTTCAAGAGATGGCCGCATTTTTTCCATCAGGCGAACCTCGCCAAATATGATGAAAGGGGTAATACGCTTCAATTCGACTGGCTCGATGCCGTCTTCACAGAATACGAACGGCTGTTCAAGCTGCCTGTCAGGAATCTTCCCTATTACCGGATCGGCGATCACACTGCGGAAAGTCTCAACGCCAGATCCGCGATCATCCATGCCATATGGAATCGCACGATCAATCAGGTAACCTTGTCCGCAAACAAAACCGTACCGAATCTTCTTGTCACAGGTCTCTCCGGTGGAGAGTTGTATGGCGGGCAGCTTATCCGCGAAATCACCGTGGACGCGAACCCGACGGCATACGCGGTCAACCGGGCGTTGACGCAATGAGCATCACATCTTTGTTAACCAAGTCAACCCGGATGTTACATAAATTGACGCGCGCCCTTGCTGGTCTTTTGTTTCGTATGGGAATTTTGCTC
>JAKDLC010000055.1 GCA_030453055.1 Nitrosospira sp. | reverse complement strand
ACGAAACAAAAGACCAGCAAGGGCGCGCGTCAATTTATGAAACATCCGGGTTAGGATTATAAAAGCATTATTTTCTTGTTCACAATTGCTGTGGATAAGTTTGTGGGTAGTTTGCGGAAAGGTGCATTAAGTCACCCTGTCATAACAATAATTTCTGATTAGATCAATTTCTGTACTTCAGTTTAATTGTTGTAAAACAGTTAGTTATATTTATCCCTAGGATTCACGCGGTTTACGAGAGCGAATTATGTAATTTTTGTGACGTATGTGGATTACTGGAGAATGTCAAGATGAATTTTCTTATGGAAACGGAGGCCGCGCGCACGGTCTTGAGTGTAAGCGAATTAAACCGTAGCGGCATAGAGTTGCTGGAGCAGGCTTTCGCATTGTTATGGGTGAGCGGTGAAATTTCCAACATCAAATGCTACGGTTCGGGCCACTGGTATTTTTCTCTCAAAGACGCAAATGCCCAGGTACGCTGCGTCATGTTCCGTGACAAAAACCAGTATCTGGATTGGCGGCCCAAAGACGGTATGCACGTGGAAGTGCGCGCGCTGGTGACCTTGTACCAAACGCGCGGAGATTTTCAACTGAGCGTCGAAACCATCCGGCGAGTCGGACTGGGCACATTGTTCGAGGCTTTTGAGCAACTCAGGGCCAGACTGGGCAAAGAGGGATTGTTTGACCCCGGTCGCAAAAAGCCATTGCCGTCATTTCCAAAACAAATCGGTATTATCACGTCTCCGGCCGGCGCCGCGCTGCACGATGTATTGTCTACATTGCAGCGGCGCGCGCCTTTCCTGCCGGTAATCATTTATCCAACCGCGGTGCAGGGTATCGGCGCTGCGGCAAAAATAGCGGCAGCTATTGAAAAGGCCGCAACGCGCGCTGAGTGCGACGTGCTGGTTCTGTGTCGCGGCGGTGGCGGTATCGAGGATCTATGGGCGTTTAATGAAGAGGTTGTGGCGCGGGCAATCGCAGCCTGTTCCGTCCCCCTCATCAGTGGCGTAGGCCATGAAACCGATTTTACCATCGCTGATTTTATCGCCGATATTCGTGCGCCGACACCCACCGGCGCATCGCAGCTCGTCTGTCCGGATCGCGAAGCATTACTGCATCGCGCGAAAGCCCTGCATGGCCGCATCCAGCGCGAGATGCGGCGAGGTATTGAAATCCGCATGCAAAATACCGATATGCTTGCATGTCGTCTTGTGCATCCTCGTGCACGGATCGATGGCCGGTTTACGCACCTTCAGCATTTACGTGAACGGCTGGTTGGTTCCGGACGGCGGGGTTACGAAAGCAGGTATTGGCGGTTGCGCGAGCTGAATCAGCGCCTGACGGTTGCCAGTCCCGACATTTCCCGGCTGATCGAACGCCAGAACGAACTCGGTGTGCGCCTGCGTCGAGCCGTTGCCGGCCGCGTTCAAGCGCTCGCAATGGGCTTGCAGCGTCAGCAGGCAAACCTTGTCCATCTCAACCCGGCGTCCGTATTGGAGCGCGGCTACAGCATCGCCTATACTACTAATGGCGCAGTGCTGAGAAATAGTAATCAGATTGGCATCGGCGATACCATCCGGGTGACATTTGCCAAAGGGTGGAGCAAGGCGAGCGTATCCGAGAAGGGCGAGTAGCAAAAAATGATGATTCTCTTTGCATGTGAGTAACGACGCGCATTCTCATTAGGGCGCAATCGTAAAAAATCGCGATCATTGTAGACATTTAGGTAGCAGTGATGCAGACTTGAAATGCGCCAGACGCCTCCGTCGGCAACCACTACCCGGTATCGTTGTCCGGCAGACAACGCATGCCATCTACTCGGCCACTGAATTCTGTTAAGCCAACGTCATCAGGAAAACCGTCTCCCATGCCAAGAACCTTTCTCATGCTCGGCGCTATCAATGCATTTCTGTGCGTTGCTCTCGGCGCTTTCGGTGCGCACGGCCTGAAACAAAGGCTCGCTGTCGACATGCTTGCCGTATATCAGACCGGGGTGCAGTATCACTTCTACCACGCACTGGGCCTTGTCGCGGTCGGTCTGATGTTGCTGCACTTTCCCGACTCAAGGCCGGTGGCGGTGTCAGGCTGGTTGATGCTCGCGGGAATTATTCTGTTTTCCGTCAGTCTATATGCGCTGAGTCTGACGGGGATACGCGGGCTCGGTGCGATCACGCCGCTCGGCGGTGTAGCATTCCTGAGTGCATGGGCGATGCTGGCCTACGGAGCATGGTCCGCGAAATAGTCCACGCAGCGATGCGTCATGGGGTAACTCCACTTTCATTACATCGGTGACACTTTATTTTTTTGCTCCTTGTCCGCGCGGACTGGAGTCCGTACTTATAACCGAACTGGAACAACTCGGCGCGTCTTCCGTGCAGGGATGCGACGGCGGGGTACAGTTTCAGGGCGATTGGCGCATCTGCTATCGAGTCAATCTGGAAAGCCGCATCGCCAGCCGCGTTCTTTGGCGGATTGCCAACCAGCCCTATGCGAGCGAGGCCGATGTGTACAATACAACTCGCGCATTGCCATGGAGCGAATGGTTTACTCCGGCCCACACTATTCGGGTTAACGTCGCCGCCATCAAATGCCCGCTACGTAGTCTCGATTTTGTCACACTCAAAATCAAGGACGCGGTCTGCGATAAATTCCGCGAGATTATCGGCAGCCGTCCCGGCGTGGATACGGCGCAGCCCGATATCCGCATCCACGGATTTCTTGACGCCAGGAAATTTTCCTTGTATCTGGATACCTCTGGTGATGCGTTGTTCAAACGCGGATTAAGAAAAAGCGCCGGAGAAGCTCCAATACGGGAAAATCTCGCCGCCGGGATTTTACACTTGACGGGCTGGCAACCGGGTATTCCGCTGCTCGATCCGATGTGTGGCAGCGGTACATTTCTGCTCGAAGCAGCGCAAATCTCATTGAATGTCGCGCCCGGATCGGGACGCAACTTCGCCTTTGAAAAACTGAAGAAATTTGACAAGGGGTTATGGGATCACTTGCAGGAAGCAGCGCTCGCGCGGCAAAAACTGAGAACGCCTCAGCCGATATTCGGCAGCGATTTGTATGGTGATGCCTTGGCCGACGCTCGTGCCAATCTATCCGCAGCGGGGTTTTCTGAAATAATCGCGCTGAAGCAGGCGAACTTTCTGGAAATCTCCGCGCCGGCCCCCTTCGGCGTCCTTGTCACCAACCCTCCCTACGGCGTACGCATCGGTGAGCAACAGGAACTTACCGAGCTTTATCCCAAGCTGGGAGATGTGCTGAAGAAGAAATTCAGCGGCTGGAAAGCTTATATTTTCACTTCTGATCCGCTTCTGCCAAAATTAATACATTTAACCGCCTCGCGTCGTACCCCTCTATTCAACGGTGCGCTGGAATGCCGTTTACTGGAATACAAAATGGTGGCGGGCGGAATGCGAAGGAGGAAGGAAGTCAACGTCATAGACGAGCCGAACCGGATCTGTAAAGCCGATCATAGTCGATGAAATCAGGAACAAGAGCAATCTTTCTATTGATATTTCTGGGTTGTACCAGTCTGGTTGGCTACGCCCTCTATCTCCAGTTAATAGAAAATCTTTTACCCTGTCCACTTTGCGTCGTGCAACGCGTGACATACTGGTTAGTGGGTTTAATGGCCCTGTTGGCGTTTTTTCACTACCCCGGGGCGACAGGCCGCCGGATTTACAGTGGAATGATGGCCATCTTCGCATTCACCGGGGCGATGGTTGCGTTGCGTCAAGCCTGGCTGGTGCGCTATCCGGAGGCATTCGAATGCGGCATCAGTCCCGAAGAAAAATTTCTGAATGCTCTACCGATCGCCCGATGGTGGCCCGCCATGTTCGAGGCAAACGGAGATTGCGCTGACGCAACCTGGAAATTCGCGTCGCTTACGCTTCCGGATTGGTCGGCTGTTTTTTTTCTGATCTTTGGTGGGCTGGGGGTGTATATTTTCTTTGCCAGGCGCAATTGATGCGATTTATAACAACTCTTATCGTCAGGGTTGAAGAAAGAGAGTAAAGAATAAGGGGGATAAGGCAGTTAGAGAAGTACGGCCGCCTCCTTCCACTAAGGCAGCTCTCCGAGCCTACTCGTGCTGACGGCCCGGTTTGCGGCCATTTTCACCGCCTGCTCGGCGTTCATGGACCAGGGGCTATGGCCTTCTCCCAATCGAAAAACGGTCTCGCAACCTGCCT
This sequence comes from Nitrosospira sp., assembly GCA_030453055.1. Classification (GTDB taxonomy): domain Bacteria; phylum Pseudomonadota; class Gammaproteobacteria; order Burkholderiales; family Nitrosomonadaceae; genus Nitrosospira. Next base: position 5,696 of record JAKDLC010000055.1, on the reverse strand, counting down.
CGCCATCATCTCGCGTCCCAATGGGTTGTCCGGGTTGAAAATGGAACTTGCAGCCCCCATATACAATCCATCTTCTATATCAACAAATGGAACCATCTCTATGAAACGAATTTTCTTATTTATCATCACTAACCTGGCAATTCTGGTGGTGCTGAGCATTACTTTGCGGCTACTAGGCGTGGATCGCATTCTGGATGCGGAGGGTAGCGGCATAGATTTTAATTCTCTGCTTATCCTGGCGGGAGTGATTGGTTTTGGCGGTTCGCTGATTTCGCTTGCCATGTCGAAGTGGACTGCGAAACGCATGACCGGTGCGGTGGTGATCGAGCAGCCTACCGATCCGACCGAGCGCTGGCTCGTAGAGACGGTCCGGCGCCAGGCTGAGCTTGCCGGCGTCGGCATGCCGGAAGTGGCGATCTATGACGCTCCCGATGTTAACGCCTTTGCTACGGGCATGAATCGTAATGATGCGTTGGTGGCGGTGAGTAGCGGCTTACTTCAAAACATGCGCAAAGATGAAATCGAAGGGGTGCTGGCGCATGAAATGAGTCACGTAGCTAACGGCGACATGGTGACTCTGGCTCTGATTCAGGGTGTAGTCAATACGTTCGTGATTTTTCTGTCAAGAATCGTTGGCCATCTGGTGGATCGGGTTGTGTTCAAAACTGAACACGGCCACGGCCCAGCCTTTTTTATCACGAGTATTGTGGCGCAGATGGTACTTGGAATACTTGCCACCATGATTGTCATGTGGTTCAGCCGCGAGCGCGAGTTTCGCGCCGATGCCGGCGGCGCGAAACTGGCGGGCCGTAACAAAATGATCGCTGCGTTGGAGCGCCTGAAACAACAGCATGAACCGTCGCAGTTGCCAGATCGAATGGAGGCGTTCGGGATTTCCGGAGGAGGCGGCAGCCTCAAAGGCTTATTCATGTCGCATCCGCCGCTGGAGGCGCGTATCGAAGCGCTACGCGCCTTGTCCTGATTTGTTTCTGTAGTTCCGGGTATTATTGGCTCCCACTCAATCGTCTTCGTCATCCTTACGCTTCGGCGGGTTGCCGTCATACACTAAACTACGTCGCCGTTGAAGGTACGCGTCACGCACGAACTGGTATTTATCCAGCGCAGCTTCATCCAGCGTTTTCTCGGATTTCAGTAATCCGGCGCGTGCATCGGTGGCTCTGCTCGACCCAACGATGGGGCCTATAAAAGGCGCTACGAAGAAGCTGCCCACAAAAACAGGATCAGTGGCTATGTCCAGCACACGACCACCGGCATCGCGTGCCGAACTGGGGCCGAGAAAAGGTAACACCACATAAGGCCCGCTGGCGATACCGTGATGCCCTAACGTCTGTCCGAAATCTTCATCATGTTTTTCCAGGCCCATGTCGCTCGCCAGATCAATCAGACCTGCCAGGCCGAAGGTGCTGTTGACTACGAACCGCATGCTACTCGTCAGCGCATTGGAGAATTTGAGTTGCAGAAGGTTATTGACTGTCACCGGGATATCATTCAGATTGGAGAAAACATTAGCCACTGCCAGTTGGAGGGGGTCAGGCATTATCCACTTGTAGCCTCTTGCCACCGGTCTGAGTAAATAGTCGTCAACCCTCTCGTTAAACGTGAATATCGAACGATTCACGGGTTCCCACGGGTCTTCCTTACTATAGGTAATCGAATAAGTAGCCGGGGCGCCATTCTTGAATACGGGACCCTTGGACGATCCTTGTGAGTCTTGTCGATTATTCGTTGTCCCGCTATTGGCGGCCGAAGCATTTGTACTGGTCGCCGAAACATTCGTAGCAGCCGAGGCGCTCGTATCGTCCGGAGGATGCGGAGTTGTATTAGCCGAAGTACTTGTGTCAGGGGTATTCGTATCAGCCGAGGGGCTTGTATTTGTTGTGGTGCTCGTATTGGCCGGCGTGCTCTCTTTAGTATTCTTGTTAGTCGTCGCGCAACCGCCAAGAAAAAATCCCAGCAGCAACATTAACAAGGTGGGAAACTTGAAGAGGGAGCGATTCATGTTTAAAGTAATTAAATTTATGATCGTGGGAGGGTAAACTGTCGCCATTATATGGCGGATTCAAGTTTAAAATGCAATTTTTTTTGCAATAATGCGCAACTCCCGGTTTCCGTCTCAACCCGTTGTTTTGCGTGTTTATGCAGCGCCGCGCCTGGCAAAATTCTTAAGACGAAAACCCAATAGCCATAGCATAATGAAGTAACTTGTAGCGCCGATTGCAACCACCCATGTCAGCCGGATAGCGCGTTCGAAACCGGAGTCCGCCAACCAGGAGGCGTCGCTACCCGAGGCAAACCAGAGTATGCCCCCCATCGTAGTCAGCGCCATCAATATCTTCCCCATAAAAATGGGCCACCCCGGTTGAGGCTGGTAAATTTGATGGCTGCGCAGCTTGTAGTAGAGCAGTCCGGCGTTGAGGCAGGCGCCCAGACCAATAGCCAGCGCCAGCCCGGCATGACGCAGCGGAATAATGAAGGCGAGATTCATTAGCTGAGTGGCGATAAGGGTGATGAGGGCGATTTTTACCGGCGTCCTGATGTTTTGCCGCGCATAGAAGCCGGGAGCCAGCACTTTCACCAGAATCAGTCCCAAAAGTCCCACGCTGTAGGCCATCAACGCATTGCGCGTCATCCAGACATCATTGATCGAAAATTCGCCGTGATAAAACAGGGTGGCGATGAGCGGAGTGGCAAGCAGCGCCAATGCCACCGCCGCAGGCAGCGTCAGCAGCATGGTCAGGCGTAGGCCCCAGTCCAGCAAACGGGAGTATTCTTCAGTGCTGTTGTCGGCATAATGCCGCGACAATGAAGGCAGCAATATCGTTCCCAGCGCCACGCCCAATAGACCGGCGGGGAATTCCATCAATCGGTCCGCATAGTAAAGCCACGATACGCTGCCGGTAATGAGGAATGAGGCGAATATGGTGTTGATGAGCAAGCTTATCTGGCTGATGGAGACGCCGAACACCGCCGGTCCCATTTGTTTGAGTACGCGCCATGCGCCACTGTCCCGGGATTTCAGTCGTAAACGCGGCATCAGTTTGATACGCATCAGAAACGGCGCCTGGAAGGCGAGTTGCAACATGCCGCCGATGAATACCGCCCAGGCGAGCGCAAGTACCGGCGGATTCACTAGCGGCGCAAGCCACAAGGCGCAACCGATGAACGATAGATTCAACAGCGCCGGTGTTAGCGCGGGCACCGCAAATTTACCATGCGTGTTAAGTATGCCTCCCGCCAAGGCGACCAGCGAGATAAACAGAATGTAGGGAAACGTAATCCGCAGCAACTCAACCGTCAGTTCGAATTTATGCGGGCTGGCGATAAACCCGGGTGCGCTCACATAGATTATCAGCGGCGCTGCGATTACCCCGATCAGCGTGATCGAGAACAGCGCAATCGACAGCAGCGTCGCGACATGATTGATCAGTTCGCGTGTTTCTTCGGATGTGCGGCGGTTTTTATATTCGGCAAGTATGGGTACAAATGCCAGGGAAAATGCACCTTCGGCAAACAGGCGGCGCAGCAGATTGGGAATGCGAAAGGCGACGAAGAATGCGTCGGTTTCCATGCCGGCGCCAAAAATACGGGCAATCAGTACATCGCGTATGAATCCCAGAATGCGGGATATCAGAGTCATCCCGCTAATGGTAGCGAGGGCTTTTAACAGATTCATGGGGGAGTATGTTAACCCGAATGTTTCATAAATTAACACGCGTCCTTGCTGGTCTTTTGTTTCGTATGGGAATTTTGCTCAGTCGGGCGTATGAATAACTACGCCACTCTTTCACAAAATCCCCCTGCAAAACAAAATCCTGCGCAATCATCACGCGAATTTATGAAACATCCGGGTTAACCTGAATACTCTTGTTTTTTCTTGCAATATGGCGAGAATATCCGTAACATTTGGGGCTTTTTAAGCCGCAGTCAATTTGAGGAATTTCTATGGCCAATAGCGCCCAAGCGAGAAAACGAGCGAGGCAGAATGTCAAGCAACGTGACCGCAATGCCAGTCTGCGTTCGCAATTGCGCACCGCGATCAAGCACGCAAGAAAGGCTGTTGAAACTGCCGACAAAACCATTGCACAAGCTGCGTTCAAGGCATCCATCGGCACCATGGATTCGATTGCCGACAAGGGAATCATCCATAAGAATAAGGCTGCTCGCCACAAGAGCCGTCTATCCGCCGCCATCAAGGCGATGGCCTGACCGGTCAATCGTATTCCTTCAAGTCCGTCAGGCCTTGCCATACCACAATTCAGGAAACACCGGAATTACGGTTCTTGATGACATCCGTTAATGCCGATACCAGGTCCATTGGTATCGGAAAAATGACGGTATTGGATTTGTCGCTGGCGATGTTTGTGAGGGTCTGGAGATAACGCAGTTGCATCGCGCCCGCTTGCTGTGAAAGAATCTGCGCCGCCTGCATCAATTTGTCCGACGCCTGCAATTCGCCTTCGGCATGAATCACCTTGGCGCGTCGTTCACGCTCTGCTTCCGCCTGGCGGGCAATGGCCCGTATCATGGACTCGTCAATATCCACATGTTTGATCTCGACGTTGGAGACTTTGACGCCCCAAGCGTCGGTCTGAATGTCTAATACCTTCTGGATATCCATGTTGAGTCTCTCGCGTTTCGCCAGCATTTCATCGAGCTCATGTTTGCCCAGTACGGAGCGCAGCGTCGTCTGCGCGAACTGACTGGTGGCGGCAAGGAAATTCTCCACCTGAATGATGGCCCTTTGCGGATCAACCACACGGAAATACACCACGGCGTTGACTTTCACCGAAACATTGTCCCGTGAGATCACGTCCTGGCTGGGTACATCCATAACGACAGTGCGCAAGTCAACCCGCACCATTTTCTGGATTCCGGGAATTATTATGATAAGCCCCGGGCCTTTTATCTTGTAGAAGCGGCCGAGCAGGAAGACGACTCCACGTTCATATTCCCGCAAGATGCGGAATGCCGAGAGCAGCACGATGATCAGGATCAACACGAGAGTACCAAAACCTAAATTGGCGAACATGATTATCTCCTTTGATTATTTTTCCGCCTTATTTTCCGCTGGGGTCACCTGTAAAACCAGACCGTCGATTCCTGTCACACGCACTTTCTGTCCGCGCGCCAGAGGCTGCGCGCAACGCACGCTCCACAGTTCGCCATGAATGCGCGCCATCCCTTCACCCGACGTGCCCTCCAGCACCTCTCCCACGGAACCCATCAGCTCTTCGCGGCCGCTGACGATGGGCTTGCGTCGCGACCTCAGCGCCATGCCGATGACAAAAATCAGGAATAAGGCGCTGGCCATGGATATTCCGGCTATCATGGGCCAGGGAATGTCATAGCCGGGTATATCGCTATCAATCAGCATCAACGAACCGATGACGAAAGCAATGATGCCGCCGATGCCGAGTGAGCCAAAGCTTGGTAAAAAGGCTTCCGCCACCATGAAGGCGATGCCAAGCAGGATTAAGGCAAGGCCGGCATAATTCACCGGCAGCAACTGGAATGCATACATGGCGATCAGCAGGCAGATGACGCCTGCTACTCCCGGTAACACAAAGCCGGGGTTGGAAAACTCAAAGAACAATCCATAAATGCCGATAAGCATCAATACATACGCCACACTGGGATTCGTGATGATGGCCAGTAGTTGTGTGCGCCAGTCGGGT
>JAKDLC010000388.1 GCA_030453055.1 Nitrosospira sp. | reverse complement strand
GCGCAAGCCTCCACGATGTGCCGCAGTATCCACGCCGAGCGCCAGCCCGCTCGCAATGCAGAGTCCCGCATTGCTTGCAGCTTCGGCAAAAGCTTCGGCGTTGGAGAGACCTTGAGGGGTGGCGTTGCGGCTACCGACAATGGCAAGCATCGCGGAACTCAACAGTTCGCGTTTTCCTTTGAGATAAAGAAGCGGAGGCGGATCCGGAATGTTGAGCAGCAGCGAGGGATAATCGGAATCCGCCAGCGTAACAATCTCATTTGCCGGGTCTTCCAGCCATCTGAGCGTGGCCGAGATTTTCTTTTCGTCCGCTCCTTGAACAATATTGGACGCCACCTTCTTTTTCACCACGCGCTCCAGCGACGCGGCGCTTGCGGAAAAAATTCCGGCAGGGCTACCGAAAGCCACCAGTAGTCGCCGCACCGATTCGTCACCGAGACCATCGATCAAGTCAAGGGCGAGCCAGGATTCGATATCCTGTATTGGCTTCATTCAGAATCGATCCATGAACCTGAATCCGGTTTTCCACATTACGAGGCGACCGTTGTCTTTACGTTACGGCAGAGCCGTGGGAGTGAAACAAAGCCATCCGGCGTATCGTCCCGGCCAATCGCATTGGCGATCAGGTGTATTCGAAAAATTGTGATATTGGTCTCTGCGGGCAAACTGGAAAACAGGTCGCTTGCTCAAATGGGGATATAATGGATTGGGTGGAGAAAAAGGGAACGAAATACCATAATGACGGGGTCAAATTCTGCGTTTGGATTGTTAAATTTGCAAGTCTTTTTATGGCGCTTCTGAAAATATTACAATACCCGGATGAACGACTCCATACGATAGCAGGCCCGGTATCGGAGATTACTGAGGACATTCGCACCTTGGTGCAGGATATGGCCGAAACAATGTACGCCGCTCCCGGAATCGGCTTGGCGGCGACCCAGGTTGATGTGCATCAGCGTGTAATTGTAATCGACATTTCCGCTGCCCATGATCAGTTGTACGTGCTTATCAATCCTGAAATCACCGCCCGCAGCGGCGAATCCGATTGTGAAGAGGGCTGTCTGTCGGTTCCGGGAGTGTTCGGGAAAGTAGAACGCGCCGAGAAAGTTACGGTCAAGGCTTGGGATCACGATGGCAGCCCGTTCGTACTCGACGCCGATGGCTTGCTGGCGGTGTGCATTCAACACGAAATGGATCATTTGGTAGGCAAGGTATTCGTCGAGTACTGGTCGCGGATGAAGCAATCGCGCATTCAGACCAGGTTGAAAAAGCAGCAGCGAAAGATAATGTGACGACACGTTTTTTGGCTGCCGGCAAACTTGGGCTGACTAACCCGGATAATGACGACGCGGTCGCGACCTTTTTCGCAAGCGTCTTCGGTACGCCATGGGCTGAGCCACCCCCAACATGAAAATTATTTTTGCAGGCACCCCACCGTTTTCCGTTCCTGCGCTGGAAGCCCTGACCGATGCCGGCTATGAGATTGTATTGGTGTTGACCCAGCCGGACCGTCCCGCCGGGCGAGGCATGAAGACCACTGCAAGCGCGGTCAAGTTGCTGGCGCAACAGCGCCAATTTTCATTGCTGCAGCCCTGTTCGCTCAAGCAACCCGAGGTCCATGCACAACTGGCCGCCATCAATGCGGATATCATGGTGGTCGCGGCTTATGGACTGATTCTGCCCTCGGCTGTTTTGAATATTCCACACTTTGGCTGCCTCAATATCCATGCTTCGCTACTGCCACGCTGGCGAGGCGCCGCACCAATCCAGCGGGCAATATTGGCGGGCGACCGGGAAACAGGAATCACAATCATGCAAATGAATCGAGGTCTGGATACCGGCGCGATCCTGTTGCAACGAAGCATGGCAATCGCACAAGATGATACCGCGCAGACTCTGCACGACAAACTCGCATTACTGGGAGCATTTTGCATCGTGGAAGCATTGACGCGTTTGCAACAGGGAAGACTTCCCGCAATCCCTCAGAATGAAGTCATCGCAACGTACGCACCCAAACCGGAAAAAAACGAAGCGGAAATTGATTGGCGGCTGAGTGCGGAAAGTATCGGCCGGACGGTGCGAGCATTCAATCCCCGCCCCGGTGCGCGTTCGCAGGTGCGCGGAATTCCAATGAAAATATGGCAAGCAAGCGTCGCCGGAGATGCGGCCGGCAAGCCGGGGGAAATCGTTGCAGCAGGCCGCGACGGCATCGCGGTTGTATGTGGCGAGGGCTCGCTCATGTTGCAAATCGTGCAAAAATACGACGGGAAAAAATTGACCGCGGGGCAATTTCTCACGGGACATCCATTGCGGCCGGGTGACCGCTTCGAATGCCGGGATGACTGAAACTCAACGCGTAGCCG
>JAKDLC010000387.1 GCA_030453055.1 Nitrosospira sp. | reverse complement strand
TGGTAAAGCGCGTCATTGCCGAGGGTAAAACGACTTGCAGTCTCTGCTCGCGTTTGCGCCGGGGAGTGTTGTATCGTGTCGCCGGTGAACTGGGCGCGACCAAGATCGCGCTGGGGCATCATCGCGACGATATTCTTGAAACCCTGTTTCTCAATCTGTTTTATGGTGGCAAGCTAAAGACCATGCCGCCCAAGCTGGTGAGCGATGATGGCCGGCATATCGTGATTCGGCCGCTCGCCTATTGTAAGGAGAAAGACCTGGCAACGTATGCGGAGATGGAGGATTTCCCGATCATTCCCTGTAATCTGTGCGGTTCTCAAAAAAATCTCAAGCGGCAGGCGGTGAAGGAAATGATGCAACAATGGGACAGGAAATTTCCCGGCAGGCTGGAGACCATGTTTACGGCATTGCAGAACGTGCAGCCTTCACATTTGGCCGACCCTACGCTCTATGATTTTCGGGGACTCAAAACTGGAAACGAACCTGTCGCCGATGGCGACAAGGCGTTTGACCAGGAAACATTCGAGCCTGACGTGGCAGAAATTGTGAGTTTGAGCAGAGCCTGAATTTGTGGGCGTTCAGGGCGACCTCATGAAATTTTCCTTCGCATAAAGATATAGATAGAGAGTGGCGTTGTGCCAGCAGACAAGCGGAGCAGTCGCGCGACTGCTATCATAGGCTCTGTTGCAAAAATGAAAAAACGGAATTCTTTGACTCTGAATCGCGGTTTTTCGCCATTTTTTAAGCTACTATTCGTCAAAAATCAATTTTTGCAACAGAGCCGAAACGATGAAGGTATGGAGGAACGAGTTAGGAGCTACAGATGAAAAAAGAGAGTAAACCAGTACAAATCTATCAGATCAAGATCGCCTTGAAAGGTTTAAAGCCGATGATCTGGCGTCGAGTGCACGTCCGTTCGGATATCACACTTGCGAAGCTGCACGATGTGATTCAGATCGCCATGGGATGGACGGATTCGCATCTGCATCAGTTCGTGATCGGGGGTGAGCGTTATTGCACGCAAGGGATGTTTGAAGACTTTGGTGATAAAACAGAAGACGAGAAACGCGTACGTTTGGATCAAGTAGCCACCCTGCAGTCACGCTTTGTCTATGAGTATGACTTCGGCGACGATTGGGTACATGAGATCAAAGTCGAAAAGATAATTGAATTTCAAGCCGGAATAAAGACGCCGCACTGTGTGGCTGGCAAACATGCGAGTCCACCGGAAGATTGCGGGGGTATCTGGGGCTATCGGAATATGCTGGAACAGCTGGCTGGTCCCCCTTCAGAGGAACGTGCCGAACTGATCGAATGGCTCGGTGAAGAATTCGACCCGCAGCGGTTTGAGCTTCAGGAAATCAATGAGATACTTCAACGCTTGAGGAAATGATGCGGGACAAAAAGGGACTTAGCCCGGATGTTTCATAAATTGATGCGCGCCCTTGCTGGTCTTTTGTTTCGTATGGGAATTTTGCTCAGTCGGGCGTATGAGTCACTACGCCGCTCTTTCACAAAATTCCCCTACAAAACAAAATCCTGCGCAATCATCACGCGAATTTATGAAACATCCGGGTTAGTGAAATCTTGTAGCGCCTTCCGACCCATTCATACAGGGTCGCCCGAATTCGTTAAATCCCTAAGATCCTTCAATTTTCAATTCCACTCTCCGCAAGAATTCCCGCCCCCTGCGGTATAATCTCGACTTTATTGGCAGTAAAGTCGGATTTTCATGCAGGAAAAATATAATCCGCAGCAAATCGAAAAGGATGCCCAGCGGCATTGGGAAGCAAACGCTGCTTTCAGGGCTGTTGCGATGCCAGGCAAGCCGAAATACTATTGCCTGTCTATGTTCCCGTATCCGTCCGGCAAGCTGCACATGGGGCATGTGCGCAACTACACCATTGGCGATGTGCTGTCGCGCTACCGCCGCATGCAAGGTTATAACGTGCTGCAGCCAATGGGGTGGGATGCTTTCGGCCTGCCCGCGGAGAACGCGGCGATACAAAACAACGTACCCCCCGCCCGGTGGACTTACGACAACATCGCGTACATGCGCAAACAATTGCAGAGTCTCGGGCTGGCCATAGACTGGAGCCGCGAGCTTGCCACCTGCAAACCGGATTACTACCGTTGGAATCAGTGGCTGTTTTTGCGAATGCTGGAAAAAGGATTGGCCTATAGAACCACGGGTACGGTTAATTGGGATCCCGTCGATCAGACCGTGCTTGCCAACGAGCAGGTGATAGACGGACGCGGCTGGCGCACCGGAGCGATGGTGGAAAAGCGCGAAATCCCGATGTATTACATGAAGATCACCGCGTATGCCGATGAACTGCTGGAAACCTTGAATAATCTGCCTGGGTGGCCG
>JAKDLC010000386.1 GCA_030453055.1 Nitrosospira sp. | reverse complement strand
TTCACCCACGTATCGGAGTAAACCAGCAGCCGCTCGGCCACTTCGGCGGTCACATTGCGCACCTGTCCCGGCTCCCAATGCAGGCCGACGCCATCGATGCTGTCCGTCTTGATACAGGCTCCCATGTATTTCACTTGCATACCAGAACTCCGTAAAAAGAGAAGGGGATCCACCAGCGGGCATCATCCAAGCAGCCGTTTGGAGTCTCTCCCCTTACCCTGTTATGTCACTCCTGCTCCATCCGTTGACGCCAACGTGCGCAAAATCGTAGGGCGCCAAAGCTGCGCGCATTGCGCCGCATGAAATCCCATAAAAAAGGCGACCCCGAAGAGCCGCCCAACGACCGCAGGAAAACAACTCCTTATTTGACCCCGATCCCGTCGCCCTTGACGATGGCCGTGACCGGACCAGAAGCGAATGTTGCAGCCGACGCACTGAGCGTTACGGTCAGAAACACATCCTTCTCGAATTTGACGGGCTGGAACGCCAGCGCAGTGCGGCCAGCGGAGCGAAGTAACGTGTTACCCGCAGCGGCAAAGTAATTATCATCCGCCGCAGGACCATCGGCGGCATTGACCGGCTCATAACCAATCTTGCAGGCGATGGTCGGCGTCGCGCCGCTGTCCATATCGCTGTTGATAATATCCACATCGGTTACATCAACACCCGCCGGGATGCGCACAGGCCTGTACGCATCGCCTGATGCGCCGGCGGCAGGCGTGACCGAGCCATGCACTACCACCGCATTGCCATGACCGCCCATATGCCGGCTTTTGGTATTCAAATCCGTTGCACTGAATGTAGCCATTGATAAAACTCCTTAAAAATTAAGAGACTGGCGAGGCCAGACGGCCCCGCTCAAGTCAGGATTGATTACAGATTGCGTAGGATGGGTGGAGCGAAGCGCAACCCATCACCCCATCCTCATGCCTTATTACAGCGGTACAGCCGAATCCACCGCAATCACGCCGAAGTCGGTCGGTACTTTCGAGCCGGTGCCATCGTCGATCGAGAAGCGGGTTTTCATATGCCCGCAGACTTTCTCGCCCATGACTTCCAGATTGCTCTCGAAGTTGTACCAGTGCTCCTTCCACCCGAACTGCATGCCGCTGGTCTTGGTCTTGCCGTAGGCGATGCCCAGCGCTTGCGCACCCAGCAACAGACCGCGTTCCACCGCGTAACCGGCGCCGAGCGCAGCGTTGACTTGCTGATCGGTTTCGGTCGCAGTCGCAGCATTGGCCGCCGTGATGACCTTGGTGTATTCAGCCGGATCAAAACGGATAGCCCGCTCATTCTTGATCACCAGAATGCCGTTCCACATGCCCACTTCACCCGCAAACAGCGGATGACGCGTATCGAGGTACGCCGCGCGGTTCACCGCATTTTGCTGGAACGCGCGCAGCGACCCTTCCGACAGCAACACCGAGTACTGATTCGGTGTAGCCAGGAATACCCACATCTTGGAGGTCTGCGCGGCGCGGTCCCCGGCGAGCTTCACCGATTGCAGGGGCTGGTCCATATCGTCCAGACGCTTGCGCAACAAGTCCAGATGTACCAGTTTCAGCGCATCGGATGAGGCGATGGAAGCCAGTTGCTGGCCGCCTGCGGTAAGGCCCGCGCCGTTCACCACGAAATGCCGGTTATAAGTCGGCGCCTGCACAGTGTTGACCAGCACCGAATCGAAATTCGCCGTTTTCGTTGTGCCGGTTTTCGCCGTGAATTGCAGCGGCAATGTCCAATCCGTGCCCACCTGCGAACCGCGCGCCCCCGCCAGATGCACCAGCGTTTGCTGCGAGTTCAGGCGCGGAAAGTAACCCGACAACTGCGCCAGCGCAATCTCACGCAGATTGTGCTTGGTGCGTTGCTGCGACATGCTGCCGCCGGCGTCGATCACCTTGCTCGACAGATCGATCTTGACATCCATCGAAGAGAACGACAGCGTGCTGCCCTTGCCTTCACGGTTGACATCGCCCATCAGCGGTTCCCCACTCACGGTATCGACCAGATCGAGCGAGACAACATCGCCCGCGCTCTTCATCAGATTGTCGATGCGAACGATCGGCATGCCGGGTTGCGTTTGTCCGGCGACTTTCATCATCGCGGCAGTGGGCTCGACAGCGCCCACGAGTTGATCGATTGCCGTCGTCCCTTTCAGCGTGTTGGCGAAGAGCGCGGCGCTATAATGCTTGACGGCAAGAGAACTGCCGCTTGCTACATTGGTTTCAGCCATTTCAATTTCCTTTAATCAAGATCGGCTCTCAAGGCTGCCGCCGTATGCGAGGGCATCTTCATGAGCTTCTGTGTCAATTCAAACGGACTCAGATTCTCAAGCTGCTCCCGCTCGGAGACCGGGTTCGCCCCGCCTTGAATATCC
>JAKDLC010000054.1 GCA_030453055.1 Nitrosospira sp. | reverse complement strand
GTCATTTTCATCACGGGATTTGTGGAAGCTCTGCCGGGTCGGCTTGTCTTTGTGGTACAGAGGCATCAGGCAGTATGGCGCGCACACGGCGGGCGACTTCCTCGAACCGCTCGGCATAGGGCTTGTTCGCCCACTTGCCATTGGTCCTCAGAATCTCGTCCTGCCTTAGTGCTTCATCCCAGGCTTCCGGATCATTGCTTTCCCAATGCGTCAAATCGGGGTTATTGTCCTTCGCTTCGGCGACCTGCTCTTCAACGCTCAATTGCTGCACGCGCTCGGATTCCTCCTTCTCGCGCTTCAGTTCCTGTAGCGTCTTTTCCAGCGTTTCGCCTTGCTTGCGGTTTCCTTCGAGTACCGCACTGATTACGTCATGGAGCTCGGGCATGTCATCCTTGAGCGTTGCCAGGTGCTTGGCCAGGGCGTCATCCGCCTTGGCCTCATCCTTGCCGCTCGTGGCTTCATCCTTGGCTTTCAGCAGCGCTTCCAGCTTCTCGGTCGCCTTGGCGTTTTCCGCCTGGGCAGCCTGTAACTGTTCGCGCAACGTCGAGTTCTCCACCCGCAATTCCTTGTGCTTCTCGTAGGGAATAATCCCCTTGCCGCTTTTGGTTCTGACACCTTCCGGTTCATCCGCGCCGTTAGCCGCGCCTTCATCTTCCTGTTTGGATTTGCCTTGTGTCGTTTCAGATTCCTTTTCGCCAAAAATTTCAGCGAGCTTGTCCGGATCGTTCTCCAGCATCTCGATTTGTTCCGGCGTAAGATTCGCAATCTGTTCATCCGTCAGCTGATTCACTTCCATTGCCTTTTCTCCAACTACTTAACCCAGTGAGCGGGCCTGCCATATGAACGTGGGCAGGGTTGATAAAAACTGCGGTATCGCCGTGAGCGCGAGTTATTCGGGATTTCCGAATAACTGAAACTTGATAATAAATAGAGAAACACGTAGATCGGATTAGCGCAGCGTAATCCGACAAATCCCCAAACAAAAAAGCCGCTCAAGGCGGCTTAGCACATAAAAAAACCGCTCAAGGCGGCCGGGTAAAATGTAGTTACAGCTGAGAGCCTCAAGACGTGATCATAGGTTGAGATGGGTCATCTTGAAGACTCATGTGCTCCAAGCGCCACCGCTTGAGCACCTCTCTCTGGGCGACGGTAATTGCGCTATCCGACACAGGATCGCAGTACTGGAGGCAAATGTTCTGCCAGCCTGCATCAGCCGAATGGAATGCTGCCTCGAAGAGTTTTTCTAATTCCTCCGCAGCCTTTGCCGCAACAACCGCAGCAGCCGACTCGTCGCGAAGACTATCGTAGAGAACCACAATCCCCAATTGGTAAAGATCTTCGGGGTCCTCACGTTCAATATCCTTGCCCTCATCAAGATCGAATAGCAAGGCACGAATATAATCCCCTCCGTCAGCAAGAATGCTCTCGATTTTTTTGAGAAGGACTTTCTTACCGGAGATTTTGACTGCACGAAGGCGATTCTCGAAAGCTTCTGGAAACGCTTCCCGGTGATAGCGTGAAGCCAACCAATGCCGAAGAATTCCTATACCAGGTCCATCCAACCATATATCTTCGCGGGGATATTTGACGAATAGCTCAGCCTTGCTTATCTCTCGTTTGTCAGTCGCCACCAACTCCAGCGCGATAGGGCCAGTATCGGTTTGATACTCGATATGAAGTCGACGAGCTGTTTTGCCATATGAGTCTGAACCGAGCTTTTCTATTCGCTGACCCACGATAACTTCGGATACAGGCTCCTTATCAGCGACTGCAGCTAGATCACAATCATGCGAAATTACAACGACGAAAGTGCCGTCTGGATTTTCAGAATGCTGTAAGTTAAGTGCTTTCGCCGCATTGTCGGTTAGTACGTCACCTTGGCGCCATAAAAATTTCCGATCGATGTCTATCATTCACAGACGACTCACGCATTTTCAATCGAAATGAGGCGTACCAAAATCATTGGCGGTCAGCGTGGGCTTTTGTCGCCCTGCCAGGCGTGCAGTCAGATGCTGACGTTGTTGCGACTCACGAGCAAGAGTATCGACAAGAGTGTGCGCCAATTCCACGATATTTCCGCCTTCCTTAACCGATTCCAAGAGAGAATGCCCGCCACCGATCTTTCTGCGTAGCATTTGAGGCGCAACCTCAATCCCTGACTTGACGAACACATCTGCCACCTGCGCTAACTCGGAGAGTCGCCTGGCATTTCGCGGGGATAAAGCACCGCCCTTGATCCATTCATGTACAGCCTGACGCGATACGCCAAAGACTCTAGCGAGCTCTGAGACCGAAGTTTTCATGACGTTGCGGATGTGAGAAATATCACTAGCGGAAGTGCTTGCGGGTACCATAAATGAACACGCATCGTCAATTTTAATCCGATTGATATTCCAGTTTGCCGTCGCCGTGCTAGCGTGCAAATACGTAGGCAATAATAGGCCAAATGTCCCTGCAACACAGTATGATAGGATACGTTCACGCAATGTGTCATGGAGTCCTATGGAGTGATCAAGCCCCGCCCCCTACCTCACGAACGTAGTGGGCCCCCTCGTTAGTCGTGATTGCATGTTCACTTGATAGGCATACATGGCGCGTTCCTTCCGTGAGTCAATTATTCCAAGCAACGACAGCGAGTGGCATCACTGTTGCGTCGAACGCCAGGCCAACGCCCCTTCGAAGCTTCTCTAGCTGTTCTCTAATGCTGCCCATATCAAAAGCTTGCTGCCGCTCGATCGATGCATCAGTATCAATGATCGCATGCACACCGTCGATCTTTTGAAAATGATCGGCAATCTTGACGCCAATAGGTTGAAGATCCATTGGAAAACCAAGTTGACCAGCCTGAATGATCGTGCGCGCCAGAACAGCACACTCTGAAGTCTGGATATGGGTCTCGGCAATGGAATGCGAAACCAAGACATCCGCAGGCAACCGGTTACTAATCCCCAAAACACCGGGTGCCAAGTAGCTGGGCAGCCCTTCTTCCTCATTAGGTGGGACCACCGCATCCAGGTATCGCAACCCTATTCTTACCGTTAGTGCAAGCGTCACACATTCATGTACGATACTTACGCCCCTCATGAATTCATCGGCAAACGTTTCAAAGGTATCGTAATCCGTTGTGTGAAAGGACAGCGCGTTTTGCTCAACAACGAAACCTCTTGTGCTATCCGCACTGAAGAACATTAATCTTTCGACCGGTTCCACAGCAGGGTTCTGCTGCATCGACCCATTATCAATATGCGGCCTCAAAGAAAAAGAAAAGGCCATGGCAGTTCCCTTCTTGAAATCGGGATAGCCAGCCTTTCGCATCCGTTCCTGAATATCAGGTGCGTAGTAACCCAGTTGCAAGACAGGATTATGCCGAACTTGGGCAATAGTGAAGTACACTGGTGCGTTCTTCATTTTTTCACCCATAGCGCGCTCCAATTGACAGCAGATTTAACACTTTACACTCTAGTTGACAGATTGGGAAGCGTGAAGTTTCAATTATCGAACAATCTTCACGGGATTCTACCCATCACCGCCTGGAAATTTTCTATCGCACCTAAGGAATGAATGGTCAGCACAATTCGCCGAGATGGCCAGACAATCACCATCCGAATGCATACTTGTTACTTCTCTTTCGTCTGCGGGCCAACCCGATCGCACATCAGGTCTCGGAGGCGCGGCCCTTCATAGGGAATTTGCGTTGCGTTCCGAGTGGAAGCTATGACAGATAGCTTTGCTCCTGTTGATCCCTCATATATCTCGTGTGCTTGACCCCCGGCATCATTACGTTTCACCAACTCAAGATATTCCTCAAGCGTTCGCCAAACTTCACGCGCCACGAACATCCCATCACCTGCCATATCACCCTTGACAGTCAGTACTACCATGTATTTATTCGAATAAGTCATGCCGATGCCTCTTGTCA
This sequence comes from Nitrosospira sp., assembly GCA_030453055.1. Classification (GTDB taxonomy): domain Bacteria; phylum Pseudomonadota; class Gammaproteobacteria; order Burkholderiales; family Nitrosomonadaceae; genus Nitrosospira. The sequence continues at coordinate 6,021 of JAKDLC010000054.1, read as the reverse complement.
AATATATTCGCAACGCCTACGCCCAACAGAGTTGGACGATACTATGACAAAAAACTCTAATTAACAGGGCGCACCAAACAAAAAAGCCGCTCAAGGCGGCTTGTGTCTGATCTATATGAATATTACCCAACTACCGCCATCGCATTCTTCATAGCCACCCAATAATTGCTCGTTGCCCCGCCCCTGGCCATCCAGGCCGAGATGTGCGCGCCGCACCGCGCATGCTCCATCGCGTTTTGAATCATCCGCTCGGTTAATCCCGAATCGTCAGCCCCGGTACTCATCCATTCGACATCCATCAACGTTTTCGCGGCCATGGGGTAAGCGGGGTCGGTAGGCTGGATCGAGGCATTGTTCTCCGGGCGGCGGAATGTATCGGTAATCGCGGGCAAATATCCTTGAGCGACATACCAGCGCAAATTTTCCAGGCAGGTCGCCGCATTGTTCCCCTCGAAATAGTTACAGAATACGTACACTTCCTTGTCCGGGAAACATGCCTTGAGATGAGCGCTTATCTCACGGTGGGTATTCGTTGTATCTTGCGCGGTCAATCCGGCCACGGGCCATGTGCCGCTGGCTGAGGTCAAAGACCATGCCGACTCGTCTACGCTTATACCCTGGAGCGCGGGGTGCGAGCCGATCACATCGGCCATTGCGCTCACCAATGCCTTGAATCTCGCCATCACCGCGGCGTTGTGCATCCTTGGCGTCCAGGCCGAGAATTGATTGGGCAAAAGCCCCCCGCTGGTTGGAGAGCCGCCATAGGTTGCATGGTCACTTAAGATATACGCCGGCAGAGGTTTTGGATGTGCCGCGACATAAGTCTTGTAGAAAATCCGGACAATGACATTCTTGCCTTTGCTTGCCGCGTAATCCAGCGCGGTGATGATCGTTGAGAAGTCATATACCCCTTGCGCCGATTCCATATCAAGCCATGCAACGGTGTACAGAATCCCGTCAGTGTCCAAAACACACTGACGATAATAAGTGGTGTCCAGAACTGCATTTCTGTTCTCCGGGATCATCCAGTTTTGGTGCCCCTGCGGAAACGGCGGAACCGGGGTTAGGTCGACGGATAACAATGTCATAGCGATTCGAGCAGCACTGAATAGCCGATAAGATCGAACGAATCCAGGGCATTAGCGTTATCCATGCCGAAAGATAAAGTCATAGCTGCGGCGGTGTTTATGTTCGTGGTCATTGCCGTCACAGCAGTTGGGCTTGATCCGGTACTCCCCGGCGCCATCCAGTTTGTGCCTGTCATCGACGCGGACGCAACTACGCCAATTTCGACATCTGGCCGTATTTCCAGTGTATCCGTCGCGGCTATGCCCAGAGAGTATGCCGTGTCGTCTGACGATGTTCCGGCTGTTCCGAGGTAAATTCTAGCGGTGGCCGTCCCATTGATCCCGCGTCTGTGCATCACCGCACGTGCCCGCAAGACGCTGTGCTCGGGTATCAACATTGACGCCGGAATGATGAGCGATCCTGATCCTCCCGTGGGAACGAATAACGCGCCTGTCGAGCCAGATATTGTCGCAACCGGGCTGGCCACGGTTCCCCACTTTGACGCGAGTTTGACCACGCCATTCAACGGTACCCATCCAGCCGAGGTGGCCTTCCAAAGCGATCCGCCTTCGCCCCCAACATCAGATATGTTAATGATCGTGCCAGCGGCTGTGAGCGAGTAGTTTGGCTTCGTGGCCCAGGTATAGGTCAGCACCAGCGGCAATGCAGTCGCTACGCCAGCGGCCAGCAACTGCGATTCAGTGGCGGCATCAGAATTAAGCACCGCGCCAACTCCAAATCTCACACCCTGGATTGTTCGAGCTTCAGTTAATTTGATCATATTGTCCTTTGAGATAGCGCCTTATTCACATGATCCAACGATAGTTTCTCTGCCGCAAGCCGCGCATCGATCCCGATCTTCTCTTCCTTCAACTCCAGATCCCGTGCCTTTAACTCCAACTCAGCCGATTTATCCGCCAGCTGTGCCTTCAACTGCTCGATTTGCTGTTGCAGTTGCGCATTCTTCCCGCCATCGCCCTGCGCCTCCTGCGCGATGCTTTGCGCCTGCGCCTCGGTTTTCTTGACATTCGCAGCCGCAAGCGCCATCTGCAACTGAATCATCTGCTGCTGCATCGCCTGTTGCTGCTGCATCATCTGCGCCTGCTGCTGATCTTGTTCCGGCGTCGTCGGTCCTGTAACACCAGCCGCTTTACGCGTTTGCTCCGCCAACTCATGCCGGTTGGGAATATCCGACAACTCCAACATAGCCGGATACATGATCGCCTGGAATTGGGGCGGCGCGGCCTGCACCATCTGTGAGAACGCTTGCAGCTGCTGCGCCCGGAAGGTTGGAGTCGCCGGTATATCCTCCAGCACCACCTTGACCTGAGCGGTTGTAATGTCGTTCTCGACCACCGGACCTTGTGGGGTCATCACCTGGCGATTGATGTATATCACTTTTCGCCGAGCACCTTCACGCACCGAGATTGCCATGGGCTTGCCAACCATATCAGCCGCAGCGAACGCCAGAAGCTGCTGCCCGACCAGACGCCGGGCATAGCGAAAGTTATCGTTCGGCTCGGCCAGCACGGTAGAGCCCTGCTCCACCAGGTTATTGATAGCGACGCCGCTACTGGCCTCCGTACTGGCCCCCAACATCGCCCGGTAGACGCCGCCGACCTCTTCGATACGTTTTTTACGCTCCTGCACCAATTGGAATACCTGGGTGGCAAGCGCGTGTTCCCGCGTCACCCTGAAGCCGTTTGCATTACGACGCTGCGAATTCAGCACCGTCATCGACCGCAGGCTGTTCATGTTCTGCGCCACTTCCTGATACGTATTCTGGGCAAGATCGAGCGCATCGTTGTCCACCTCGACCTTGACCGAGTTCAGGACTTCGTACAGCAGAATATCCAGATCGATGATCTGATCCTGCGGCCCGCGCATGTCGCGAATCAGGCCATAGGGCGACCGGCTCCTATCCTTGCGAAAGCACCAGAACGGCACATACGGGAAGTTTCCGTGCGGCAGAGGCGTTGCCACGTCCATCAGCTTGTGCGGCCCCAACCAGATCGAAACCCGCACCCTCGGCAACAGCGACTTCTGCACCTGCACCAGGCCTTGCGCCACCGCCTGCTGATGATACGGATTGCACTCGCTGTACTCGATCGCTTTTCCGTCCGGCAACATCAACACCGGCGCTTCCTCGTAATGCCGATACCACAGTTCCGAGAGGCGCACCATGCCGGAGGCGCGGTTCAGATACTCTTCCTGTACCCTGCCCCACACTTGTTCGACTTCATACGCTCGCGCCATGCCGGTATCGGTACCGGCGTACACATCCAGCGTATTCCAGCCGGACCACGAGTTCTCGATGAGCGCGGCCTCTTCCGGGAACATCCGCAGTGCCTGCTCACGGTCCACCCACTTGTCCCGCCGCAGGTAGCGCGCATCGGACAGATCCGGCTCCCTTGCCGTCCAGTCCCACCAGATATCGTTGCGGTGGATTTCCCGCACCCGGTACGGGTATTTCAGCGGATCGAACTCGCGTGACACTTCCACCCAGCCGACCCCAGCCCGGATCATGCTTGAGTAGGCGTCGGACATGGCGCGATCAGCGCGTGACTCGGTTTCGATCTCCTTGATCTTCGCGGACAAGCCTTCCGCTATCTCGGCCTGGGCTTCATCGTCGGAAGTTACCTTGTAATCGGTGCGAGAACGCGCCTCCAATCCAAGGACCGCATTGATCGTCGGCTTGATGAGATTGCTGTCCTGCGGAGGAATGCCAGCGTCTTTCAATCGCTGGTTTACCTCCACGCTCGTCTGCGCACCGTCGTAATAGTCGCAGTCCGTGTCCGCATCGAGCCGCCACTTGGGCTGATTGCGAATGTCGCGGCAAATCTTGTTGTACGCGGCGATATCCATATCCTTGGTGATCGGCGCGCTGGCGTTGGCGTCGTATGCTTCGATCATGCGCGCCACCCACCCATCCTGATCCCGCGCGCGCTACTCGCCGGCCTATCCTCTTCGATGGCCACGGCAAAATACCGGAACGCATCCGCCGCATGGCTGTGATAATCATGCAACGGCTTCCCGCTGAATTGTTTGGAATCCGGATCAACGTCGTAACGGTAATGCCTCAAGCTCTGGAGCCCTTCCGCACATCTCGCCTCATCGAAATAGCAGCGGTTGAATATCGTTCTCGCGGCATTGATCCCATCCGAGACGGAGAGATTCGGCACGATTTGCACTTTCCGGCCGGCTGCCGTCATGATTTCCTCGACAGAGCGGCCTGTCGCGAGCGTCTTGGCCTTTGCGTCATGCGGCAACCAGTCCGTCCCATAGATGTATCCTTTGTTTTGCAGCACGCCGATGTAATGCTGGAGCGGCTGCTGATTGTTCGAGTAATAATCGATCAGCCTTAATTCGTTGTTTACCGACTGCGCGAACCAGATGCTGGTGTTGTCCGCCCATCCCAAATCAAAGAAGGTATGCACCTGCTTGAGTGCGTCGTACGGTACATTGCGAATCCGTCCCTCTTCCTGCGCCAGTCTCAACTCCCTGGCGTAAATCGCCCCATCGAGCGTGACACGGCAATGCCCTTCCCACACATTCTGGTAGGCGTCGGGATCGCGCGCCTTGAGTTCGTCTTTTTCCCTGGCCAGCACCTCCGGGAACCACGGATTGTCCTGCCAGTTGATCTTGACGACCTTTGCATCAGCCGGCGGATTTACTACAAATCGCCGATAGGTCTCATCTGACTCTAATTCCGGGTTGAACGTCAGCCAGATTTCCGAGCCGTCCTTACGAATGGTCGGTATCAGCACTTCCCAACTGGACTTGCTGACCGTCTGCGCCTCCTCGACCCACACCCGATCCACGCCCTCGAACGACTTGATCTTGGTGACATTGTTGCGCAATCCGGCAAACACGAACTCAGATCCGTTCGCGCCCTTGATCGCGTTGTTCTGCACCTCGTAAAACGATTCCAGTCCAATCTCCGCAATCTGCGACTGCAACAGGTGATGCACCGATTCGGCGATCGAGGTCTGAAACTCGCGTACGCACAGAATACGAAGCGGGGTTGCGGCTGCCTGTATCAGTAAAGCCCTGGCCACACCCCAGGACTTCGCCCCGCCACGCCCGCCATATAAAATCTTGTACCGTGCCGCTTCGAACAAGAATCGGAGTTTTTCAGGAAATTCCGCTCTGTGCGCGGTCATGCCGCCGCCGGATAGACGAGAATCATGATGATTTTATCCTGGTGCAGTGAGCCTACTTGCCGCCGGCGGCCGGGGCAGTGGCGGCGACAAAGGCCACCTCGACTTTGTGTGCGTTACGCTTGTTTGTATCGCCGCCATCCTGTGCATTCATCAATTTGTCTCCGTATTTTTTGGGCGCCAGCCTTGACGCGTACCATTTGCGCGCATCGATGCGCAACTGGGCGCGCGCGATAACCTCCCGATCTATTACCTCTCTTCCCTTTTCATCGGTGTAGGTATCTCTCGACCCGTCGTCGGAAATTTCAATGATTTCTTCAGCATAGGCGTCGATACAAAGCTCCTTGGCAAGCAGGTATTGCCGCATGAGCTCCGCATCGCTCGCCAGCCAGTTCCATAAAACCCTTTGGCTTATGCCGGTCTCGACACACATTGCCCGCGCGGATTTGCCAAGTGAAATACCGGCACAGATTGCATCCAGCAGCTCAGGCGTTTTTATGGTCCGCGCACTCCTTCGTTTGCTTGAAGGCGCTGCGTCTGCCGGGTTCTCGTCCGCATTTTTCGGGAAAATTTCGCGTTCACTCATGATGCGGTTTTTTCAGCGGCGGCACATCGTTGCATCCCTTCACCGCCGCAAGCAATCTGATCTCGCACGCCTGTCGCTCCTCTATCTCGGCGCGCAAAGCACGATTGACCGTCAAGGCGTCATCTTTTGCGGACACGCGATCGACTGCGTAGGCTGACTTACACTCCCCAGGTATTTCCACACGACACAGGACGGCAACCGGTTTCT
>JAKDLC010000053.1 GCA_030453055.1 Nitrosospira sp. | reverse complement strand
GTTCGGAAAACTTGAGAGATGGTTCGAAAAACCAAGGAAAATGCGGAATTGACCCGGCAGCGCCTTATTGACGCCGCTCGCCAGGTGTTCCTGGCGCGCGGCGTCAGCCGCACTACGATGGAGCATATCGCCAGCCAGGCCGGCGTCACGCGCGGAGCGATCTATTGGCACTTCAATAACAAAATCGATCTGTTTCAAGCGATGCGCGAACAGGTATTTCTGCCGTTGATCGATCGCATGGACGATACCCTGCTGATTGAAGGCTCCGAAGATCCGCTCACCTGTATAGAAAATTTTCTGTGCGGCACCATCCAGGTGTTGATCGACAGTATCGAGACACGCCAGATCTATGAAATCATGATGATCAAGTGTGAATATGTCGATGAGTTCGCAACCGTGCTGCGGCAAATCTTAGTAAACTGTTCCGGCATCGAAGAAAAACTGCAACTGGTGTACGAACGGGCAAAAGCGCAGGAGCAATTGCATCTTTCTCATGAGCCCTCTCAGTTAGCCATGGATACGCATCTGTTTTTCATCGGCCTGTTGCATATGTGGGTGAAAGATACGGATGGCGACCGGTTTCGTTACCAGGCGATTGAGTTGGTCAAAGCCCATATGAGGCTCCGTCATCCCAACCCACGCAGAACCGAATAACCGGCTTAAAATCCCTCATTCCTGCATCGGCGGCCACTGTTTGGCCGTATGCACCAGGGCCAGAACCCACACCGTTTCCTGCTCGATCTCATACACCAAGCGATAGCTTTCATGCGGAATCAGCTCGTGGGTGCCGGAAATGTTCCCCGGCCGGCCTAGTTTGGAATACTCGGCCAGCCTGGCCGCCGCATCGCTAAAAAGCTCATCCATACGGGCAGCAGCACGCGGGTTGTCGGTCGCGATGTGGTCCCATACGTCGACGCGGTCTTGCTGTGCCTCTGGCGTCCAAATGATTCTCACGCGCCTTTCGCCACACTGGCGCGTCGTGCGGCGAATTCGGCTTCAACTTCGTCATTCGATTGCCCATGGCCGGCACGCATCGATGACCGGGCAACCATAACTTTGTGGTGCAGGAACTTGTCATATTCCCGCGCTTCGCGCTGATGCTGTACAAACTCACGCATCAACTCGCGCACCACCTGAGACGCTGGCCGGTGAGCGGCCTCGGCCTCCGCCATGAATTCGGCTCGCAGCTCCGGTTCCAGCTTCATTGTGAAAACGGCTTCTTTCGACATGGGCAAATCTCCTGCCTTGAGATAATGACTTAGTGTATACGTTATCATCATCTTATGTCGAGCCGCGTGTCGGGTTTAGAGGCACTGTATTTTTCCCCATGCGATTCATTATAGTTGACTAAATCAATCGGGTATCTTATACTTGACCAAATCAGTCGTGTATTGACTGGCCAAGTTTATTTTAAGCGTTTCATTCGATTGAAATTACGAGAGTAAAGAGGAGTTTATCATGCGGTTAACCACCAAAGGACGATTTGCGGTGACGGCGCTGCTGGATCTTGCCATGCAACGCAGCGCGCACCCCGTAACGCTTGCTGACATCAGCCAGCGTCAGCAAATCTCGCTATCTTATCTGGAACAATTGTTCGCCAAGCTGCGTCAACGCTCGCTTGTCGAGAGCGTGCGAGGTCCGGGAGGCGGTTATCGCCTTGCGAAGGACATTGCGCAGGTATCGGTTGCCGAGATCATCCTTGCGGTTGATGAGCCGATCGACTCAACCCAATGCAGCGGAAAGGAAAATTGCCACAGTGACAAAAAGTGCATGACTCACGACTTGTGGGTAAAGCTGAATGATCTTATTTTCGATCACCTTGGCGCTATAACGCTAAAGCAGTTGGTTGATAACCAGAAAGCGAGACAGAGCGGCGTGGTGCAGATGCTGGACATGCGAAAGGCCTTGCCCGAACTTGAACGTGTCATGCCCGAACGTGAACACAGCGTATTTTCGGCTTAAGACAATCAATGATAATGGCGGCCCGCGCTTGTTTCGATCATTCCGATTGCGAATGACAACCGGAGAATAGTGATGGCGATAACATTAACTGAAAATGCAGCAAAACAGATACGAAAGCAGCTTGCAAAGCGCGGCAAGGGGCTCGCCTTGCGCATCGGTGTAAAGAAAGTGGGCTGCTCCGGTTTTGCCTATACATTCGATTACGCCGACGAAGTACGTGCGGGCGATCAGATGTTCGAGTCGCATAACGCCAACGTGGTCATTGACGTCGCCAGCCTGCCCTACCTCGATGGCTCGCGCGTGGATTTTGTCAGGGAAGGACTCAATGATTCGTTCAGGTTCGATAATCCCAACGTGGACAATACGTGCGGCTGTGGCGAGAGCTTTAGCCTGAAAGAGCCAGCCGGGGTTTAGCGCCCGGCGTATAAGGGTAAAATGCTGTGAACCATTTTCCGGTTGGATGTCTGTACAGGATGAGTGGAGCAAAGCGTAATCCATCGAATCTGGCGAAGTTGTCGGATTACGCTTGCGCTAATCCGACCTGCAAGAGCTTCGTCATTCCCGCGAAAGCGGGAATCCAGACGGGATATCGAAGGAGCGAAAGGATGCGAAAGAATTTGGGATAACGGGTTCGGCGTTTTTCTTCGACGTGAACGATATTGGAGTCAATCTAATGAGCGCAGTACTGCAAAATCTGGTCAATCAGCCCTATAAGCACGGTTTCGTCACCGAAATCGAGTCCGATGTCGCGCCAAGAGGGCTTAATGAAGACACCATCCGGCTGATTTCAGCCAAGAAAAATGAACCTGCGTGGCTGCTTGAATTCCGGCTCAAGGCCTATCAGCAATGGCTAAAGATGGAAGAGCCGAAATGGCCGAACGTTACCTACCCGAAGATTGATTTTCAGGCGATCAGTTACTATTCGGCGCCAAAGCCCAAGCAGAAGCTGAGCAGCATGGACGAGGTCGATCCCGAGTTGCTGCGCACGTTTGAAAAGCTCGGTGTGCCGATGCACGAGCGGGCCGCGCTTGCCGGCGTCGCGGTCGACGTGATTTTCGACAGCGTGTCGGTTGCGACCACATACAAGCAGAAGCTGGCCGAGGTCGGCATTATTTTCTGTTCGATTTCGGAAGCCGTCCAGATGCATCCCGATCTGGTGAAACAGTATCTCGGCGCCGTGGTGCCGGTGGGTGACAATTATTACGCGGCGCTCAACTCGGCGGTCTTTACCGACGGCACATTCTGCTTCCTCCCGAAGGGCGTCAAATGCCCCATGGATCTGTCAACCTACTTTCGCATCAATACCGAGGAATCGGGGCAGTTCGAGCGCACCCTGATCATTGCCGAAGAGGACGCGTCGGTTTCGTATCTCGAAGGGTGTACCGCGCCCAAGTTCGATACCAACCAGTTGCACGCGGCGGTGGTCGAACTGGTTGCGCTCGACAACGCCGACATCAAGTATTCGACGGTGCAGAACTGGTATGCGGGCGACGAAAACGGCCTGGGCGGGATCTATAATTTCGTCACCAAGCGCGGGTTGGCCAAGGGTGTCAATTCTCGCGTGTCATGGACCCAGGTTGAGACCGGTTCGGCGATCACCTGGAAGTATCCTTCCTGCATTTTGCAGGGCGATAATTCGGTGGGTGAATTCTATTCGGTAGCGGTCACCAACAATTATCAGCAGGCCGACACCGGCACCAAGATGGTCCACCTCGGTAAAAATACGCGCAGCACCATAGTCAGCAAAGGTATCTCGGCCGGTCATTCCAACAACAGCTACCGTGGATTGGTCAGGATTGCGCCTACCGCCGCCGGTGCGCGCAACTATTCGCAATGCGATTCGATGCTGATCGGCGACCAGTGCGGGGCGAATACCTTTCCCTACATCCAGGTTCGCAACCACAGCGCCAAAGTCGAGCATGAAGCATCGACGTCGAAGATCGGCGAAGATCAGTTGTTTTACTTTGCGCAACGCGGCATCGGTAACGAGGAAGCGGTATCGATGATCATCAATGGATTCTGCAAGGACGTATTTCAACAGTTGCCGATGGAGTTTGCGGTGGAGGCGACCAAGCTGCTCGGCTTCAAGCTCGAAGGGAGTGTCGGATGATTTATCAGGACAGCAAAACGCTGCTTGAAGTACGCGGGCTGCGGGCGACCGTGAACGGCATCGAGATACTCAAAGGTATCGATCTGACCGTTAGAAGCGGTGAGGTGCATGCGATTATGGGAACGAATGGCTCGGGAAAAAGCACCTTCGCAAAGGTGCTCGCCGGTCACAACGCTTATAAGGTCACCGGCGGTTCGGTGACGTTCGAAGGCAACGATTTGTTCGGCCTCGAACCGGAGGAACGCGCGCGCGCCGGCCTGTTTCTCGCTTTTCAGTATCCGATCGAGATACCCGGCGTCGCCAACAGTCATTTCCTGCGGCTCGCCTACAATACCGTTCAAGCGCAACGAGGCAGGGACGAGCTCGATCCGCTCGAGTTTGAAGACTTTGTGCGCGAGAAAATGAAGTTGCTAGAAATGAACCCGGATTTTCTTGATCGCGGCGTCAACGAGGGCTTTTCGGGCGGAGAGAAGAAAAGAAACGAAATATTGCAGATGGCGCTGCTGGAACCGCGGCTGGCGATTCTCGATGAGACCGACTCCGGTCTGGATATCGATGCGCTCAGGATCGTGACGAATGGCGTGAACCAGCTTGCCAACAAGGACAATGCGATCATATTGGTGACGCACTACCAGCGTCTGCTCAATTATATCGAGCCGGATTACGTACATGTGATGACGGCGGGCCGCATCATCAAGACCGGCGGCAAAGCGCTTGCGCTCGATCTCGAGGCGCGCGGCTACGATTGGGTCGGCGTCGAGCAACGTGACGCAGCCGGAGCATGAGCGTGAGCATGGTTACCGCCGGGAGCTATCTCGAAACCCTGCTTCAAGGGCAGCCGCGGCTTCCGTCAAGCCCATTGGCATGGCTTAATCAGTTGCGGGCCGATGCGGTCGATCGCGCCGGGACGCTGAAAGTGCCGCCTACACGCGACGAGGAGTGGCGCTTCACCGATATATCTCCGCTCGCCAAGCTGTCGTTTCAGCCGGTGCGGGCGGTGTCGTCGCTGCAAACCGCGGACGTCGAGCGCTTCTGTCCGGAAGAAGCGGCAATCCGGCTCGTGTTTATCGATGGGGTGTATGCGCCTCGGTTGTCCACGCCGTCGAATGAAGCTACGGACCTCGGTCTGGTCGTCACGAATCTGTCGAGTGCGGTGTCTGCTCATGCAACCGCAATAGAGCCGCATCTCGGCCGTCATGCCGGGTTTCAGGACAACGTGTTTGCCGCGCTCAATACCGCATTCCTGCATGACGGAGCGTTGATCATCGCACCGCGCAATGCAGCAGTTGAGAAGCCGGTGCATCTATTGTTCGTCGCGACGCAAAAAGAGGCGGCAAGCCATCCGCGCTGTCTGTTGATTGCCGAATCCGGCAGTGCGGTAACGGTGGTCGAGGATTACGTCGCGTTGCAGGAAGAAGCGTACGTAACCAATGCGGTGACTGAAATCGCGCTTGCCGATAATGCCCGGGTTGACCACATCCGGGTTCAGCGCGACAGTACCGAGGCTTTTCATATTGCAAACTGCGCCGTGTCGCTCGCGCGTGCAAGCCGCTATCAATCGGTCAGCGTCGCACTTGGCGCGCGCATTTCGCGCTACAACCTGAACGTGCGGCTTGCGGCCGAGGGAGCCGAGTGCGCTGTTGACGGGTTGGCGTTGATCACCGGACGCCAACTTGCCGATACGCATACCTGTATCGACCATGCGCAGCCGCATGGCGTCAGCCGCCAGTCACATAAATGCATCGTCGACGGCGCCGCGCACGCGGTGTTCAACGGCAAGATCATGGTGCGCCCGGGTGCGCAGCGCACCGATTCCTCCCAGTCGAGCCGCAATTTGCTGTTGAACGCCAAGGCGCGCGTCGATACCAAGCCGCAGCTGGAAATTTTCGCGGACGATGTAAAATGTGCACACGGGGCAACCGTCGGCCAACTCGACAATGAGGAAATATTCTATCTGAAGAGCCGCGGGCTATCCGAGATCGCGGCACGCAATCTACTGACGTATGCGTTCGGCGCTGAAATCATCGACCGCATATCCATTGCGTCGCTCAAACACCGGCTTGAGCAGACCGTGCTCGAGCAAACCCGGAAAAACTGAACCATGAAGCTTATCGAGACTGATTTGAAACCTCAATTCGCTCCGATGTTCGATGTCGAAGATATCCGCGCGGATTTCCCGATCCTCCGGCTCCAGGTCAATGGCAAGCCGCTGGTCTACCTTGATAACGCGGCCTCCAGCCAGATGCCGCAGCCGGTGATCGACCGTCTGGTGCGCTACCAAACCACGGAACATGCCAATATCAATCGTGGCGTGCATTATTTGTCGGAAACGGCGACCGCCGAATACGAGGAATCCCGTCGAAAACTGCAACGCTTCATCAACGCGAGCGAAGATAGGGAAGTCATTTTCACCAGCGGCACCACGGATTCGATCAATCTGGTGATGCACGGTTATGGCCGCAAATTCATCGGCGCCGGCGATGAAATCATTCTGACCACGCTTGAACACCATTCGAACATCGTTCCCTGGCAGATGCTGGCGGAAGAGAAGGGCGCAAAGATACGTGTCGTGCCCATCAACGATGCGGGCGAACTCCTTGTCGATGAATACGAGAAATTGTTTAACGAACGCACGAAATTCGTCGGCGTGCTGCACGTGTCGAATGCGCTAGGTACCATCAACCCGATCAAGTCCATGATTGCGTTCGCGCATGCACGCGGGGTGCCGGTACTCATTGACGGGGCGCAGGCGGTTCCGCATATGAAAGTGGACGTGCAGGATCTCGACTGCGATTTCTATGCTTTTTCGGGCCACAAATTGTGCGGCCCGACAGGCATTGGCGTCCTGTATGGCAAGGCCGAACTGCTCGAGCGCATGCAGCCATTCAAAGGCGGCGGGGATATGATTTTGTCGGTGACGTTCGAAAAAACCACCTACAATGCCATTCCGCACAAATTCGAAGCCGGTACGCCTCCGATCGCGGCTGCGATCGGGCTCGGCACCGCGGTTGATTACTTGTCCGCGCTAGGGTTGGACGCCATCGCGGCGCAGGAAACTGAACTGCTAAACTATGCGACCGAACAGATAGGCCCATTGCCGGGCGTGCACATCATTGGCACGGCTGCCATGAAGACCGCCGTGCTGTCGTTCAAGGTCGATGGCATACATCCGCATGATATCGGTACGCTGCTGAATCAGGAAGGGGTCGCGGTACGTACGGGTCACCATTGTGTACAGCCGGTGATGTTGCGCCTCAAGGTACCGGCGACGACACGCGCCTCATTTGCGTTTTATAATACGATGGCCGAAGTCGATACATTTATCGCAGGCCTTCGCACGGTACAGAAGATTTTCACCTAATGAATACAAAATCGCTCTATCAAGAGGTGATCCTCGATCACAATAAAAAGCCCCGCAATTACGGTACGCTCGACAAGGCAAGTCACCAGGCTGTCGGTCATAATCCGCTATGTGGCGATCATCTCGACATTGCGCTTGATCTCGACGGGGAGCGCATCGATCGCATCGCGTTCCACGGTGAGTCGTGCGCGATCTGCAAGGCGTCCGCCTCCATGATGACCGCCGTTGTCAAGGGCAAGACGCGCACGGATGCCGAAACATTGTTTCAGGAATTTCGCGATATGGCGATGGGTAAGCTTGACCTTGACAGCCCTCATCATCTGGGACGACTTACGGTATTTGCGGGAGTGCGCGATCTGCCGACGCGCGTCAAATGCGCGATTCTGCCGTGGCACACGCTGCATGCGGCGCTCCATTCCGTTACGAGTATCTCGACGGAGTCTGAGGATGATCCGATGCACGCCGCGATCGGTGATGCCTGATCCGACATCTGGCAGGAGGAGAAAATGCCGAAAATATCTGAAATAGAGGGTACGCCAAACCGGAACGCATTGAAATTCATCCTCAAGGAGCCGTTGACGTGGGGAGTGACGCACTCGTATGACAATGCCGAGCAGGCCAGGGACGATCCTCTGGCTGCGGCGTTGTTTGACATCGATCATGTGACCAACGTGTTTTATGTCGATCGCTGGATCACGATCACGCAGGATGGCGGCGCCGACTGGCAGGATCTGGCCCGCGAAGTCGCCGATCCGATCCGCGCCGCTCCCGCGGCGAATGCGCAATCGGCCGCGACAGTTGCGGCGGCATCCACCGCTATCGCCGGTTTGAGCCCCGAGGCCCAGAAGCGCCTCGCCGCAATCAACGAAATGCTTGACGAGGAGATACGGCCCTATCTGCAAAACGACGGCGGCGATCTCCACGTGCTCGGTCTCGACGGAAATAAACTCAACGTACACTATCAGGGTGCCTGCGGCACTTGTCCAAGCTCGATCTCAGGCACGCTGAGGGGCATTCAGAATATGTTGAGATCGATAGAACCCGATATCGAAGTTATCGCGACGTAAATGGGGTCAGACACGATTATTTCTGCTATGCTATACTCCACGCATTTAGTTCCGATGAACCGCCATGGCCCGCCTTCCACGCTACACCATTCCCGGCCAACCGCAGCATATCATCCAGCGCGGCAACAACCGGCAGGCAATCTTTGTTGTTGAGGCAGACTATCAGTTTTTTCGCAATGCCTTGGTAGAAGCGGCCAGCAAGCACGGCCTCGCCATCCATGCCTATGTCTGGATGACCAACCATATCCATCTATTAGCGTCGCCGGAATTCGACGATAGCATCAGCAAAGTCTTCCAGGCCGTCGGTAGACGTTACGTGCAATACTTCAATTACACTTACCGGCGCAGTGGCACACTTTGGGAAGGGCGCTACCGGGCAACAATCGTGGATAGTGAACAATACCTGCTGACCCTGATGCGGTACATCGAGCTCAACCCGGTGCGGGCAGGTATCGTTGCTTATCCCGAGGATTATCCCTGGTCGAGCTATCGCTACAATGCACAAGGCGAACCGGGATTAAACGCGAACTGGTTGGTGTTGCACGAGGAGTATTTGCGCTTGGGACGCGATGAGGCTGATAGACAACGTGCCTATCGGCGATTATTCGAATCGGTCATTTCCAACGATGATCTGGCGGAGATTCGCGAATGCACACACAAGAGCTGGGCCTTGGGAGAGGAGAGATTCAAAAAACAGATTGAGGCAGTTGGTCAACGCCGTGCCACATCCAAGGGAGTGGGCAGGCCAAGAAAAAAGGATAATCGTGTCTGACCCCATTTTATGGATAAAATCGCTACATATCATTTTCATGGTGACCTGGTTTGCCGGGCTGTTTTATTTGCCGCGTCTGTTCGTCTATCATGCGATGAGCGATGACGCGCCCGGCATCGAGCGTTTCAAGGTGATGGAACGCAAGCTCTATTATGGCATCATGACACCGGGGGCGGTGCTCACTATCGCCTTTGGCCTGTGGCTCTGGCTGGGTTATGGTATTTCCGGCGGCTGGCTGCATATCAAGCTTGCGCTGGTGGTCGTGCTGATCGCCTATCACCTCTACTGCGGTAAACTGCTCGCCGATTTCAAGCATGATCGCAACCGGCACGGTCACGTTTATTATCGCTGGTTCAATGAAATTCCGGTGGTGATCCTGTTTGCCGTGGTAATGCTGGTGGTAATAAAACCGTTGTAAGTATCACTCGCTATTTCTCATTAATTCCCAAAGGGAAGGTACGCGATCTCCGGCGGCTGCCAGCCAGATTCAGGAGAACGACGAAACAGGCGTTTCGAAAACAATAAAAACCATGCAAACGATTACAGTAGGTCTTACCTCCGCGTCCGGTGAGCGCAGCTACCCGATCCATATCGGCAGCGGCATTCTGAGTCAGCCTGAACTTATTCTGAACCATTTGCCGCGAAAGCGGGTTGCGATCGTAACCAACACTACCGTGGCGCCCCTTTATATGGAG